>DASUSP010000259.1:0-2811 GCA_036375035.1 Candidatus Limnocylindria bacterium | reverse complement strand
AGGAGCCACGTGCCGGGCTCCGGGTCGCTCCCACCAGGCCGCGCGGCCACGAACCAGCCGAGCGCGACCAGCGGGCCCAGCAGCATCCCGGCCGCCGCCACCCAGGTCAGCGGCTTGGTCCAGTCCTCGGGGTCCTCGGGCGGGACGACCTCGCCCAGCCGGACGCTGACCGGGACCAGGTCGTCGTGGGGTTCGGTCACGCCGGCTCCGTGACGGCCTGCCGGGCAGCATCGGTCTCGCGCGCGGCGGGAACAGTGGCCAGGCGCAGCCCAAGGATCCGTGCGCCCAGCTCGCGGACCATCCAGCCGGCGTCCACGATCAGCCGGCGGTCATCGGTCTCCAGGGCGCGGGCCGCCAGGGCGTGCAGCTCGGGCAGGGCGGCGGGCGTGTCCAGGTCGTCGTCCATGGCGGCCAGGAAGCGGGCGCGGTGCTCGGCCACGATCGCGTGCAGGGCGGCCGGGTCGGCCCGGGCAGGCGCCAGCGGCTCCAGCTCCTCGGCGCGCTGCGCCGCCGCCCGCAGGCGGCCCACCGCGACCAGCGAGGCGCCCATGTCCGACTCGTGGAAGTCCACCTCGGCGCGGTAGTGGTGGCTCACCAGGTAGTGGCGGATCGCGTCGCCGGGGTACGAGGCCAGCAGGTCGCGCACCAGCACCAGGTTGCCCAACGACTTGCTCATCTTCTCGCCCTCGAAGCGCAGCATTCCGGCATGCATCCACCAGCGCACGAACGGCGCGTCCCCGGTGGAGCCCTCGCTCTGCGCAATCTCGGACTCGTGGTGCGGGAAGGCCAGGTCCGCCCCGCCGCCGTGGATCTCGAAGCGGTTGCCCAGGTAGGCGGTGCTCATCGCCGAGCATTCGATGTGCCATCCCGGTCGCCCGGCTCCCCACGGCGATGGCCACGACGGCTCGTCCGGCGCCGATGGCTGCCAGAGCACGAAGTCGAGTGGATCGCGCTTGCCGGGCATCTCCGGCACGTTGCCGCGCTCGTTGGCGATCGGCAGCATCGCCTCGCGCGGCAGCCCAGAGAGCGCGCCGTAGGTCGGCCACGCGTCGACCGAGAAGTACACGTGCCCTTCCGCGGCGTACGCCAGCCCGCGCCCCAGCAGGCGGCCGATCATGGCCTGCATCTGGGGGATGTGCCGCGTGGCCCGCGGGAAGACGTCGGGCGGCAGCCAGTTGAGCGCCGCCATCTCGGTCAGGAAGGTGGTCACGTGGCGGTTGCCGAGCGCCAGGTAGTCCTCGCTGAGCTCGCGCGCGCGCCGCAGCATGTCGTCGTCGACATCGGTCAGGTTCTGGACGTAGACCACCTGGTGACCCAGGTACTCCAGGTACCGATGCAGGACGTCGAAGCTGACGTAGGTGAAGGCGTGGCCCAGGTGGCCGGTGTCGTACGGGGTAACGCCGCACACGTACAGGCCCACCGGCCCGGCCCCCAGCGGGGCGAACGGGAAACGCTCCCCGCGCAGCGTGTCGTGCAGCCGCAGGCCCATCGGTTCAGGTGCCGGCCTTGCGCGGGCGGGTATGATCGGCGGCCAACGGGGGAACGGTCAGCTGCCGACCGAACCTGGAGGTATCACCGAGCATGTGGGAAGTCCTGCGCTGGTTCGCCGTCTTTGTGCTGGCGCTGCTGCTGATGGTGGCGGGTCTCTTCTGGCTGATGGGCAGGGACCTGCCGATCCCCAACTTCTGACCGATTGAGTCTCCGCCGGGCCCACGCATCAGGTGCCCGGCTTGGTCATCATCAACAGCCCGATCACCCCGGTCGCCGCCGCCATGGCATAGGCTACGTACCGCTGCTGGCGCGCCCGGCGGCGCCAGGCCTCCTCGTCTCCGCTGCGCCCGATCCCGATCAGCCGCCGCAGGTTCGGTCGTGAGATGAAGGCCGCCACCACCAGGTTCGCGGCGTAGAGCCCCAGCGCGACCAGCAGCCAGGGCTGGCTGAGCAACTCCAGGCCCAGGACCAGCAGCAGCCCGATGCCGGTCGCGGCCAGCCCGATGGCCACGACCACCGACCCGGTTCCCTGCATGGCGATCAGCAGGCGTGCCAGCGGGTTGGTTGCCACTCCCGCTCCGGCGTTTCGGCGCAGCAGGAAGGGCAGCACCAGGCTCGGCGCCAGCAGCGCCACCGCAAGGGTGATGTGGACGGCGAGCAGGATCGGGAACCAGGTCATCGGTTCCCGGATGCTAGCGCAGGGCGCCGAAACGGGTCGGGAGGGGTCAGGCGGCGGCCTTGCGAGCCGTCTTGCGCGTCGACGCCGATGCCTTGCGGGTGGTGCCGGTGGACTGCAGCCGGTCGGCCACGGCCGCCAGGTTCAGGCTCCAGCCGACGCCGAACGCCGGGTCGCCGACCAGCTTCTTGCTCTTCGGGTTCCACCACAGGTTCATGACCTTGGCCGGCGTCGGGACGCGGAAGTCGTACGGCACGAAGCCCAGCAGGCTGCCGTGCCACGTGCGCTCCTCCGGGGGCTTGCGCAGCTCCTGGTAGAGCGCCCCGGCAACCGCGGCGAGGCCCAGCATGCGAAGCAGCCAGCCGAGGTCGCCCAGTTCGGAGCGGATCGTCTTCAACATGCGGACATTGTCTCGCAAGCCGCATGCCGGGTCAGCGAGCGGCGGTTCCCGAGCCGGCAATCGGAGGCGCCGCCACCGCCCGAGGCACCCACCCCGATCGTCGTCGGGCCGTCGGCTGCGTCCCTCGCCACGGCAGGTCTCGACCCGGCCTGGGAGCTCCGATGGGCCGCCATGGCACGCCGTCTCGAGACCCTCGACGCGCGGTCCGCTGCCACAGCTTCATCGCTGGCCCGTCGCGCGGACC
>DASUSP010000258.1:0-4215 GCA_036375035.1 Candidatus Limnocylindria bacterium | reverse complement strand
GCATTCGGTCGCCTCAGCCCCCGGCTGCGGGCCAGATGGCCCTATGCCCGCCGCCGGCTCAATTCCGACTCTATTGGTGACGCCGGCAAGCGGCGCGTGCCGTTGGTCCCGCCGTACAGGGCCGTCGGTCGCCAAACGGAGAAGCTCGGATGACGTTCCTGGGCCTCAGCAGCGAGGTGGTGGACCCGCGCGCCTACGACCGCGCGCTCGAGCGTTTCCGGGCCAACCGGATCGTGATGCCCACCTTCGCCGAGCTGGCCGATCCCCTGTCCATGCCCGCGGAGCGGCTGGGGGAGCTGGGGTCCGTTGACCCCGACGCTCCCGACGCCCGCAACCTGTTCCGCGTCCACTGGCACAACGCCGACGACCGGCGAGGCACGGTCCCGCTGCCCGCATACCTGCTGCTGGGCCCTGAGCTGACCGGGGTGGAGGCGCCGATCGCGGTCGCCCTGGCGGACCGCTTCCCGATGATCGGATCGCACAAGGTGCTCGCCGCCTACGGCGTCCTGGCGCCGCGCATCGTCACCGGGCGCTTCGACCCGACCACGCAGCGCGCCGTGTGGCCCTCGACCGGCAACTACTGCCGCGGAGGCGTGGCCATCAGCCGGATCATGGGCTGCCGCGGCGTGGCGGTGCTGCCGGAGGGCATGAGCCGCGAGCGCTTCGATTGGCTGGCCGGCTGGGTGAGCGACCCCGACGACATCATCCCGACGCCGGGGACCGAGAGCAACGTCAAGGAGATCTACGACCGCTGCGCGATCCTGGCCACCGACCCGCAGAACGTGATCCTCAACCAGTTCTCGGAATTCGGGAACCACCTGGTCCACTACCTGGCGACCGGCCTCGCCCTGGAGCGGATCGCCATCGCGTTGGCCGACACCCGACCAGGGCTGCGTCCGTGGGGCTTCGTCGCGGCCAGCGGCTCGGCCGGGACCCTGGGGGCCGGCGACTACCTGAAGGAGCGGCACGACACCCGGATCGTGGCGGTCGAGGCGCTCGAGTGCCCGACCATGCTGGAGAACGGCTACGGCGAGCACAACATCCAGGGCATCGGCGACAAGCACATCCCGCTGATCCACAACGTCACCAACACCGATTTCGTGGTCGGCATCAGCGACCGGTCCACCGACCAGCTCAACGTGCTGTTCAACACCGCCGAGGGACGCGCCTTCCTGGCCGACCGGCGCGGCGTCTCCCAAGAGCTTCTGGACCAGCTCGGGTCGTTCGGGCTGTCGAGCATCTGCAACGTGCTGGCCGCCATCAAGATGGCGCGCGCCGCCGAGCTGGGTCCGGACGACCTCCTCCTGACGGTCGCCACCGACGGCGCCCCGATGTACGCCACCGAGATGCACAAGGTCATCTGGCGCGACTATCCCGACGGATTCGACGCCGCGGCCGCAAGCATGACGTTCGGGGAGCACGTGCTCGGGGCGGCCGGGGACCACGTCCTGGAGCTCGACCGCCGCGAGCGAAACCGGATATTCAACCTCGGCTACTACACCTGGGTCGAGCAGCAGGGCGTGGGCCTTCCCGAGTTCGAGTCCCGGCGCGACCAGGGGACCTGGCGCGAGATCCGGGCCCTGCTCCCCACCTGGGATGAGCGCATCGCCGAGTTCAACGCCCGGACCGGCGCGGTGCGCGTCGCATGATCGCCCCCGCGTCGGCGCCGGCCGACGCCCACGCCGGGTCCAGCGTCCTGCCCATCGCCTTCGTCTGCTCCGGCTGCGGCCACCGCCTGCCCGATGTTGCTGCTCCCCCGCTGGCCTGCCCGATGTCGGTACCCGGCGACGACGTGGATCACGTGCTGTCCCGAGCCATCGAGCCCGCCGCGCTGCGATTCCCCGCCGGCGACGAGCCCAACCCGTTCGCGCGCTACCGCACGCTGCTGTACGGCTATCACGTCGCGCGTGCGGACGACCGCTCGGACGCCGAGATCGTGGCCCGGATCGAGGCGCTCGACCGGGCCGTGGCCGCGGTCGACGGGCACGGCTTCTCGATCACGCCCTTCGCCACCCAGCCTCGCCTGGGCCGTCGGCTGCGGCTGCGCGACGGCGGCGCGCTGTGGGTCAAGGACGAGACCGGTAACGTCTCGGGCTCGCACAAGGCACGGCACCTGTTCGGCGCGCTGCTGGAGCTCGAGCTGGCCGGCGGCGGGGCGGACGACACGGCGCTGGCCATCGCAAGCTGCGGCAACGCCGCGCTGGCCGCCGCGGTCGTGGCGCGCGCCGCGGGACGCGAGCTGCGCGTCTTCATCCCGCCGGACGCACCGCCCACGGTCGTCAAGCGCCTGGAGGCGCTCGAGGTCCGCATCGAGGTGTGCCCGCGCCGTCCCGACGAGGCCGGCGATCCCACCTACCGCCGCCTGCTCGAAGTCGTGTCGGGCGGCGCGGTGCCGTTCACCTGCCAGGGCAACCTGAACGCCTCCGCCATCGAGGGCGGCATGACCCTCGGCTGGGAGCTGGTCGGCGCACTGGTGGCACAGCACCGTGCCCTGGACCACCTGGTCATCCAGGTCGGTGGCGGCGCCCTGGCGTCGGCCGTCATGCAGGCCCTCGACGAGGCGCGGCAGCTGGGCGCCATCGGCCGGCTGCCGCGTATCCACACCGTCCAGACGCGCGGGGCCCACCCGCTGGCGCGCGCCCACGAACGCCTGGCGGCGGAGCTCGGCCCGCGGCCGGACGCCGCGGCCATCGACGACGCCGTGGCCGAGGCCGCGCGGCATCGGTCGCGCTACATGTGGCCCTGGGAGCAGGAGCCCCGCAGCGTGGCCCACGGAATCCTGGACGACGAGACCTACGACTGGCTGGCCGTGGTGCGCGGGATGCTGCACAGCGGCGGGCTACCGGTCGTCGTCGACGAGGCGACCCTGCGCGCCGCCAACCGGCACGCACGGGAAACCACAGGCATCGACGTCGACCACACCGGGTCGTCCGGCCTGGCCGGCGTCATGGAGCTGATGCGCGACGGCGTCATCGGTTCAACCGAATCCACCGCCGTCATCTTCACCGGCGTCCGCCGGGAGTCGCCTGCCAACGGAGGGCAGCCATGAGGAGCTTCATCGGTCGGGACATCCTGACCCTCAAGGACTTTTCGCGCGAGGACTTCTTCCGCGTCTTCGAGGTCGCCAACCAGCTGCGGCCGCACGCCGCCAACCGGCGCAACACCGATCTGCTCAAGGACAAGACGCTGCTGACCGCCTTCTACCAGCCCTCGACCCGCACGCGGCTCTCGACTGAGGCCGCCATGCACCGGCTGGGCGGGCACGTGCTGGGGTTCAGCGACGCGAAGATGACGCGCGCCGGCGACTTCTACCAGGAGTCGCTGAAGGACACCTTCCGCATGCTCGAGTCCTATGCCGACGTGATCGCCATCCGGCACTTCCAGGAGGGCGCGCCGGCCGAGGCGGCGCGCTGGTCATCGGTCCCGATCATCAACTGCGGCGACGGCTGGGGCCAGCACCCCACCCAGGTGCTGACCGACCTGTACACCGTCCTGCTGGAGCGCGGCACGCTGGACGGGCTGACCTACCTGCTGGTCGGCGACATGCGGATGCGCACCATGCACTCGATCCTGCACGCCCTCTCGCAGTTCGACGCGGAGGCCATCGTGGTCTCGCCGCCGGAGATGGCCCTCAAGGACGAGTTCAAGGCCGAGCTCGACGAGATGAGCGTCGCCTACCGGGAGGCCGATGCCGTGGCCGAGGTCATCGGCGAGGCGGACATCATCTACATGGAGCCGGTGGTCCAGGCCGATTACACCCAGTCCCGCGTCGAGCGCAGCGACCAGGAGCTGGGCCGCACGGACGTGGCCTACCAGGTGACCGCCAAGCTGATGCGCGACAAGGCCAAGCGCAGCTCGATGATCCTGCACTCGCTGCCGCGCATGGACGAGCTGACGCCCGACGTGGACGAGACGCGCCACCAGCGCTACTGGGTCGAGGCCAGCAACGGGGTCGTCCTGCGCATGGCGCTGCTGGCGCTGGTCCTGGGCCGGGCCGAGTAGGCCGACGGAGGAGATGGACCGATGCAGACCGGGCTTCGCGGCCGCGACCTGATCGCTTTGAACGAGTGGACTGTCGAGGAGATCGAGACGGTCCTGGAGGTGGCGGCCCAGCTCAAGCGCGAACGAGCGCTGGGCATCCCCCATCCCCTGCTGCGCGACCGGGTGCTGGCCATGCTCTTCTTCTTCAGCTCCACCCGGACGCGGGCCTCGTTC
>DASUSP010000257.1:0-2839 GCA_036375035.1 Candidatus Limnocylindria bacterium | reverse complement strand
GATCCGCTTCAGAAGCCGAAGACCTTGCTGAACTCGACCAGCTCCCAGTCGTTGAGGGCGGCCCAGGTCGCCGACAGTCCCAGCGCGACCGAGAATGCGACCACGTAGAAGGCGATGACCGGGCGCGAGACCGGCCGGCCGCCCGTCGCGACCAGCCCGACCACCAGCAGGATCAGCGCGGCCGGCAGCGCGAACGGCCAGGTGACTCCCTCCACCACCATGCTGAAGAACGTCGCCCCGAACAGGACCGCGCCGATCAGCACTGCCGCGAGGGTCCGGCCCGCCATCGCTTGCGGTGGCACGGTCCACGCCCGGCGCATGGTGAGAGCCGCAAGACCGATGACGGCTCCATGCCACAGCTGGTGGCTGAGCTCCTCGTCCAGATAGTCCACGAGATGCTGCAGCTCGCCCGGCTCGACCACCAGGTGGGAGATGGCGTTGGCGGCCAGATGCATGGCCTGCCCCTGGACCCAGACCACGGCCAGCAGCATGAAGACGCCGATGCCCAACGCCGACGGCGGCTGCGGCGCCGCCACGCGGAAGAGCAGCCAGCCCAGGGGGATGAGGACCAGCGGCGTGGCGAAGTCCAGGATGTCGCCGGTACGCAGGCCGCTCGCGCCGAACGGTTCCGACAGAAACGGCGGCGCCACGATGAAGACGAGATGCGCGGCCCCGTAGGCAAATGCGATGACACCCACGTTCCGATGGAGGGGCGTGGCATCGGTCGTCGTGCTCATCCGTCCATCGGTCCTCCGCCTGGTTGCCGCCATCGTGGCGCCGCCCCACTGCGGACCCACTGCGGCACTCCGCACGGCGTGGCTACCATCGGTCCATGCCCGAGGGAGACACCATCCATCGCAGCGCCGATGTCCTGCGCCGCCACCTGCTGGGTGGCACGGTGCTGGAGGCGTGGTCACAGCCCCGGCCGGGCCTCGCTCGGGTGCCGCGCCTCTCGCGGGTCGAGGGCCGCCGCGTGGAGTCGGTGGAGGCGCGCGGCAAGCACCTGCTGATCGGGTTCAGCGGCGGGCTGTGGCTGCGGACGCACCTGCGCATGCGCGGCTCGTGGCACCGTTACCGGGTCGGCGAGGCGTGGCGGCTCCCGGAGTCGCGAGCTTCAGCGATGCTGCGCACGGAGTCCGCGGTGGCCGTCTGCTTCGACGCCCCGGAGGTTGAGCTGCTCAGTGCCGCGGAGCTGGCGCAGCATCCGCTCCTCTCGTCACTCGGGCCTGACCTGCTGGGCATCACCTTCGACGCCGATGAGGCAGTGCAACGCCTCCTGGCCGCGCCGGCCACGCCGCTCGGCGAGGCACTGCTGAACCAGCGGGCAGTGGCAGGGATCGGGAACGTCTACAAGTCAGAGGTGTGCTTTCTCGAGCGGCTGGATCCCTGGAGCCCGGTGAGTGGCATGGACCCGCATGCCCTGCGCGCCGCCCTCGTCACGGCCCGGCGCCTGCTGCAGGCCAACCTTCGGGGTGGGGCGCGGGTCACCACGGGCGTTGGCGCCCCAGGGCGCTCGCTGTGGGTCTATGGCCGCGCCGGACGGCCGTGCCGGCGGTGCGGGACGCTCATCGTCGGGCGCCGCCAGGGCGAGCAGGGGCGGATGACGTACTGGTGCCCGCACTGCCAGCCGCCCGGCGGGACTGCGTCAGCCGAGCTCGCGTAGACGGGCCAGTGCCTTCTCCAGTCGCGCGGCCCGAGTCTCCGGCTTCTTCGCCTCGGCGATCGGCTCCGCCAGCTCGCGGCGACGGCTGAAGGAGAGCGAGTCGAAGCGCTGCCGCAAGCTCGGCTGGGCCGCGAGGGCTGCCTCCAGCTCCGGCGCCAGCTCCAGCGTCCGCGGGGAGTCGTCGCGGACGAGCGTCAGTTCCACCTCGTCCCCGATCTCCACGCCGGCCGCCTCGCGCGTCGCCTTGTGCACGCCGACGTAGAACGCGCCGCGGTACGGCATGGTCGAGCTGCGGAACGGGGTGCCGTTGAGCGTGCCGGTCACCCGCATCTGCTTGAGCCCGCCGAGCGTGTCGCGCACGTCCGGCGGGACGAGCGCAACTGCGCCCCCGCCTCGAGCCGCCTCGATCGTGGTTCTGAAGCCGCGACCGTCAGCCATGCCAGCTCCCTATGCGTCGATGCGGTGGATCTGCGCCCCCAGCGCCACCAGCTTGGCCTCGATCTGCTCGTAGCCGCGGTCCACGTGCTCCACGCCTGAGATCACGCTCGTCTCCTCGGCGGCGAGCGCGGCCAGCACCAGCGTGGCCCCGGCACGCAGGTCCGCGATGGACACCTCGCGGCCGTGGAGCTGCGTGGGCCCCGCGATGCACGCGCTGTACTGGTCCTCGACCTCGATGACGGCGCCCATCTTGACAAGCTCCATGGTGTAATCCAGGCGGTCCTCGTAGATCGTCTCGCGGATGCGCGAGTCGCCGTCGGCCTGGGTCATCAGCACGGCCAATGGAGCCTGCAGGTCGGTGGCGAAGCCGGGGTACGGAGACGTCTCCACGTCGCACGGCCGGTACGAGGCGGCGGCACCCACCCGCAGGCCGTCGTCGAGCGTCTCGAACGGCACTCCCATCCGATCCAGCACCTCCAGGAAGGAACCGAGGTGCGCCGGGTCCACGCCCGCCATCTCGATCTCGCCACCGGTCACCGCCGCGGCGATGGCGAAGGTCCCGGCCTCCAGCCGATCCCCGATGACCCGGTGCTCCACGCCGCGCAGCCGGTCCACGCCCTCGATCTCCAGCCGATGCGGCGCCGTGCGCTCGATCCGCGCGCCCATCGCGCGCAGCATCGTGACCAGGTCATCCGTCTCCGGCTCCTGGGCGGCGTTCTCGATCACGGTCGTGCCGCG
>DASUSP010000256.1:0-18471 GCA_036375035.1 Candidatus Limnocylindria bacterium | reverse complement strand
CCCGTAGCGGTTGTAGAGGTACTGGATCACCTCCTCGCGCCGGTTGACGTCGAAGTCGATGTCGATGTCCGGCAGCGTGCGCGCCTCGTTGATGAAGCGCTCGAAGAGGAGCTTGTGCTCGATCGGGTCGACCTTGGTGATGCCCAGGCAGTAGGCCACGATCGAGTCGCCGGCGCTTCCCCTTCCCTGCCCGATGATCCCGCGCTGCCGCGCGAACTCCATCAGGTCCCACACGATCAGGAAGAACTCGGCCAGGTTGGTGCGCTCGATGATGTCCAGCTCGTGCGCCAGCTGGTTGACCGCCTGCTTGGTAATGGGCCGATAACGGCGCCGTAAGCCCTCGTGTGCAAGCTGGTAGAGATATGAGAACGGCGTCTCGCCCTCGGGGACCGTGAAGCCCGGGAACCGATAGCGCTCGAAGTCCAGGTCCAGGCGGCATTCGGAGCCGATGGTGGCCGCCCGCGCCATGCCGTCCGCCCAGGCCCGGCGGCTGCGCGCGTCCGGCAGCCCGGTGCCGATGGCCGCGAGCTCGGCCCCCGACTTGAGCCGGTACTCGGCGTTGGGGAGGAGCAGCTCGCGCGCCTCGTCCAGGGTGGCGCCGTGGCGGATACAGACCAGCACGTCCTGGAGCCGATGGCCGCCCGGGTCTGCGTAATGGACCTCGTTGGTCACGACCGTCGGCAGGCCGGCGGCGTGCGCCAGCTCGGCCAGCTGGGCGACGAGCCAGTCGTCGTCCGGCTGCAGGTGGTGGCTCAGCTCGACCGCGAAGTCGCCCTCCGGAAAGTGGCTCGCCCAGCGCTGCGCGCTGTCGCGCGCCTCGTCCGGCTCGCCGGCCAGCAGGTGGCGGGGCACCTCCCCGTTGCGGCAGCCGGACAGGCCGACCAGGTGGCCGCGCGCCTCGTCGAGCAGCTCCTCCACGAGCGCGCGCTCGAAGACGGGGAACTGCTTCTCCCCGGCAAGGTGGCCGCGTGACGCCAGCCGCGAGAGGGCCGAGTAGCCGGTCGCATCCCGGGCCAGCAGGACGAGGTGGTCGCCGGGGATCGGGCCGGCGTGGTGCTCCCCCGGCCAGCCGCGGCTGGCCCTCGCGCCGCGCAACGGGTCGTTGAGCTTTCGCCCGCGGCGGGCGAGGCGCAGCTCCCCCTCTCCCCGGGGAACGGCCACCTCCAGCCCCACGATGGCGGTCACCGGGGAGAGGTCGGCGTCCCGGGCGGCATCGGTCCCGGTCTGCTGTGCAGCCTTCCAGAGGCGGACAGCGGAGTACAGGCCGGCATGGTCGGTGACGGCCAAAGCCGGCATGCCCAGCTGCGCGGCGCGACCGATCAGCTCCTCCGGATGGCTGGCGCCGTCCAGAAAGCTGAAGTTGGAGTGGGCGTGGAGCTCGCAGTAGTCGGCGTGGTTCGGCGTGCCCATCGGAGCATCCATGATAGAACGTATGTTCTATTACGAACAGTCCCAGCATGGCCCGCGCGGTCAGGTCCCCGTGTCGGTGCGTGCCTCGGGCGCGGCGGGGCTGAGGATGTTGTCGGCCGCGATGGCGGCGGCCAGCAGCACGGCCAGGGCAGCGCCGGCGATGCACAGGACGGCGAAGCCCGCTGACGCGACCACGAAGCCGGCGACCACCCCCGACACCGCGGCGGTCCCCCAGATCGCGGCGTCGATCACGCCCTGCAGCCGGGCTCGGTCGCGGTACGCGTCGCCCGATGCCAGCAGGGAGCTGCCCGCCACGAAGGTGCAATTCCAGCCGAAGCCCAGCAGGAAGAGCGGCAGCATCAGCGCCACGCCGCCACGGTCGGGCGTCGCCGCCCCCAGCAGCCCGGAGAGCGCCAGCAGGGCGAAGCCGGCCATGATCACCGAGCGCCCTCCGAACCGCTCGGTGAGGCGGCCGGAGACCGGGGAGAGGGCGAACATGCCGAAGGTGTGGGCGCTGAGCACCAGCCCGATGACCTCGTCGCCATGACCGGTATGGTCCAGGTGGTAGGGCGTCATGGTCATGATCAGGACCATCACCAGCTGGCCGCTGACCAGGGCCGCCACCGCCGTGCGGCCGCGCGTGGTGGCCAGCAGCTCGCCCACCATGGCGCGCATCGGCGTGCGGCCGGCCGGCTGGACCTGCCCGTCGGCCCCGGGTGAGGCGTCGGCGGTGGCCACCGGCGCGCGAGGCCCCAGCACCGCCAGGGCGTTGGCGGCCAGCAGGAAGATCATGGCCAGCGCGAAGCCGCCCGCGAAACGCTCCAGGCCCAGCGCCTCGGCCAGTCCGTTGGCGGGGCCCACCAGGTTGGGCCCGGCCACGGCCCCCAGCGTGCTGCCCCACACGATGAGCCCCACGATCGAGGCCCGTCGCGCGGGCGGGTAGAGCTCCGCCGCCGCATACCGCGACAGGTTGATGGCAGCGTTCCCGAAGCCCAGCAGCAGGGCGCCGGCGAGCAACAGCGCGAACGACCACGCCAGCACCGCCGCGATGGTGATCGCGCTCCCCACCAGGGCCAGCCCGATGCCGGCCACGATCCCGGCCCGGCGGCCGCGCGCGGCCATGAGGCTGGACAGCAGGATGGCGGCGAGGGCCGTCCCGGCCACCGCGGACGACGAGGGAAGGCCTCCGGTGCTGGCGGTGCCCGTCACCTGCGGCGCCAGGACCGCGGCGTTCTGGAAGGTTGCGATGTACGCCACGCTGGTCAGGGCCGCCGCGCCGAAATAGGTGATCAGCGCGCGGCGCCGCGCGGTGTCCTCGCTCACTGGCGGATGTTAGTCGCCCGGCGGCCGCCCGACTTTGCCATCATCGGTCCATGGACAGCTTCGACGCCATGGAGATCCGGGTCCCGGTGCTCGACACCGAGCGGCTACGCCTGCGCGCGTTCCGCGAGGGGGACACCGATCCCCTCTTCGAGATGATGCAGGACCCCGACGTGGTGCGGTACATCGGCGACCGGCGCAGCCCGACGCACCAGGAGACGTGGCGCGCCATCGCCGGCTATATCGGCCACTGGGCGCTGCGCGGCTACGGGCTGTGGGCTGTCGACGACCGGGAGAGCGGCAAGCTGGTGGGGCGTATCGGCATCCTCAACCCGCCGGGCTGGCCGGGGCCGGAGATCGCGTACACCATCGGCAAGCGCTGGTGGGGGCGCGGCCTGGCCACCGAGGGCGCGCGGGCAGCCCGCGACTGGGCCTTCGAGACGCTGCCGGTCGACGAGCTCATCAGCCTGATCGACCCGGCCAACAGCGCGTCGATCGCGGTAGCCACGCGGCTGGGCGAGACGCTGAAGGGCGACTTCGACCTGTGGGGCAACCGCGTGCTGGTGTACGCGATTGCACGCACGACGTATCAGCACGAATTGTCCGGCGCGTAACACCGCATCGCCGCCGCAGTGATCACCGCCCATCCTGGTGGCATGCGCCGAACGATCACCCTGATGGCCGCTGGCATCCTCGCACTGGCCGGATGCGGGGGCTCCCCCGGAGCCGGTGAATGCGAGGGTGTCACGATCGAGGCCGTGCGCCAGGCCGCTGTCGCAGTCGACGGCTACTCGTACGCCGTGACAGGAACCGATCTCTCGAGCACGTTCGTGCCCAATCCCGATGCATCGCAGCCGTTCACCTACGAAGAGGCCGCCTTCGCGGCTGAAGGGGCATACCGGGCACCGGACCGAGGGCGGATCGAAGTCACGAACGGATTGCTTGAGGCACCCGGACGGCACTCCAGCGTGCTGGAAGGCTGGGAGTGGAGCGTCGAGGAACAGGTACGCGTCGGCGATTCTGCCTGGGTGCGGGTCCAGGATCAGCCCTCGCACTTCACGACGCTGGATCGTCGAACGTTGGTGATGGTGCCGAACACGCTGGGTCCGCTGCTCGGCGGACTGGCGTTCGGGGTCGAGCTGGTCGATGAAGCGTGGAGCCGGGACTCGGACGTCTCCCTGACGTGGCAGGCCAGCAGAAGTGACGGGCAGTGCGTTCTGACCGGCACCGTGGCGCTGCCGTCGCCCCGGGCAGACGACGTCCAGTTCGAGCTCAGCGTGGTGGCGGATGCCGACACGATGCTGCCCTCGAGCGTCCACTTCCAGGTCCAGGTCCCCGGCGCACTGACGCAGCCGACCAGGGCCTTCGACCTCACGTACGCCTTCGATTACGAGCCGCTCCCGCAGATCGAGCCGCCCGTCGACGTCGGTCCGGCACCGTCGCTGGGGTCCGACGCCTCGCCAGGGCCGACCTAGCCGGCCAACGCCTCCAGCACGTCGACGCTCTCGGTGGTCCCGTCCGGCCCCAGCGGGATTATCGCCACGTGGTCGGCGCCGGCCGCCACGAAGTCTCCGATCCGCTGATGGAGCGCGTCGGCGTCGCCCCAGGCCACCATGGCATCCACCAGTGCGTCGCTGCCGGGCTTCTCCCAGTCCTCGGGGCCGAAGCCCTGCGCTTCCCATCCGGCCTGGTAGGCCGGCGTGCGCAGGTACGGCGCAAGGTAGCCGCGAGCCGCCGTGCGGGCCGCGGCGGCATCGGTCTCCAGGACGGCGGGCATGGAGACCGCCAGGACGGGCCGGCGGTCGGAGGCGGCGGCATCCAGGACGGAGCGCGTCCAGGCCACGCGCTCGGGGACGACCAGGTACGGGAAGGCGCCATCGGCATCGCTGGCCGCGAGGGTCAGCATCCGCTCGCGCAGCGCGGCCAGGATGACCGGCGGCTCGCCCCAGCCCTCGGGCATCGGTCCCTTGTAGACCGCGGCGCGGTAGGCGGCCAGGAACTCGCGCATGCGGGTCAGTGGGCGGTCGTACGCGTGGCCGCGCAGCCGCTGGGCGAGATGCGGGTGCGAGACGCCCAGGCCCAGCACGAAGCGGCCGGCGGTGGCCTCCTGCAGGGTCAGCGCCGCCATGCGGGTGGTCTGCGCGTCGTGGCCCCAGATCGAGACGATGCTGGTCCCCAGCCGCAGCGTGTGCGTCTCCCCGGCCAGCAGGCCCAGCAGGGTGAACGGCTCGCGACCCACGGTCTCGGGCACCCACAGCGTGCCGAAGCCAAGCTCGTCGACCCGGCGCGCGTAGGCGCGCGCGTCCTCGATGGGCAGCGAGTCGAGGTGTCCCCAGGCGCCCAGCCGTCCGAGATCGGTCATGGCCCGATGCTACCCACTCGCCAGCCGGTAGCGCAGGTAGAGCTCGTCGGCGTGGCGATGGACGCTGATCAGCCGCAGCTCCGCCGGGGCGTCCAGGCCGGCAGTCGCGATCATCGGCAGGGCGTCGGTCGCCACCAGCCGCGGCCCGATGGTCCACAGCACCTCGTCGAGCAGGCCGGCGCGCAGGAAGGCGGCGTTCAGGGTGGGGCCACCCTCCAGCAGCAGCGACCCGACGCCCGCGGCGGCGAGGCGCTCCAGCAGCCAGCCCGGCTCCGGCTTTTCGTTGGGTGCGATCCATGTCTCCACCCCGGGAAGCGGCTCGTGGAGCGCGTGCGGGCTGGTGGCACCCACCGCCACCACGCGGCGCTGGTCGGTGTAGCCGAACCAGCGTCGATCCTTCGGCACGGGCCGGGTCCCGGCGATCACCACGGCCTGCGGCTGCGGCTCGCGGCCCGTCGCGCGGCGGGCGGCGGCCAGGTCATCGGACAGACGCGAGTAGAAATCGTCGGCGATGAGGGTGCCCGACCCGCTGGCGACCGCGTCGAAGTCCGCGCGGTAGCGTTGCATCAGCCGGCGATCCGTGCGGGACCCGAGCCCCTCGGCGGTGCCGTACAGCTGGGCGCGGCCGTCAACGCTGGTGACCATGTTGATCGCAACCCAGGGACGGTCCTCGCGCGAACCAGGCAAGGCGTCGGCGAAGGCGGCGTCCAGGTCCAGGTCGGCCTCGGGATCGGGCCAAAGGCGGTCGACGCGCGCCGGGCTGTCGGTGTCGGCCATGGCGCCATCATGCCAGCCGGGGTCAGTCGGCGCGGTACTCCTCCAGCGACTCGACCTCGTCGGTCGAGACCTGCACCTGCACCTCCGCTGGCGTGAGGCTGGTCACCGAGTTCGCGGGGATGATGCGCGTCGGCCCGCCGGCGGACGGGCTCAGCGCCACGCCGTGGAAGATGTTCTCGGTCTCGGTGCCCAGCATGGCCTCGACCGTGCCGAGCTTCACGCCCTCGCGGCCGACCACGTCGGTCCCCGGCTCCACGTAGGCCCACGCCACCGGGTCGCCCGGGCCGGGCAGGTCCAGCTCGGAGGCCTCCGGCTCGCCGGCGCCGCCGGTGTTTCCCGCGGTGTCGCCCGGCGGCAGCGGCTGCTCGTCCGGGTCGGTGCCCCCCTTCATGCCGGGATCGTCAATGGCACCCGGCTGCCGGTCGAATGGGTTCATACCCGGGAATCATGCACGCGGGGTGCCACCCTCGCCCGGCGGCGCGTCAGAGCACCCTCGGCAACCCACCACTCTGCGTGATGCACTCCGAGCCGGTCGTAGACCGGCTTGAGCCGGGGCCACAGGTCCTCCGGGTCCGGTTCCCACGGGGTGCCGAGGCCTCGCGAGGTCCATCACCGATGCGAGAAAGAGGTCATAGCAGGCCCGCGAGTCATCGGGCGCGCCGCGGCGGAGATAGGGCTCGGGCTCGGTCACCGGCGCAGCCTAATCGAAGATCCGCTCCAGGTGCCAGGTGCCGCGCAGCTCGTCCAGGTAGACGGTGCACAGCAGCCCGTCGCGCGTCACCAGCTTGAAGTAGGCGCGCGCCACCGGGGTGCGCCACCAGTCGTCGTCCACGCGCCAGCGGTTGCAGATCCCCACCTCGCCGTGCGTGGTCCCATCCAGGCGCAGTCGTACCGGGATGCCGTCGGCATCGGTCTCGACCTGGACCAGGGGATGGCCCGCCACCAGGCGCGTCATGGACCGATGTCCACCAGGCGCGACCGGTCCTCGGCCAGCGACGCGTTCGGGCGGACGTGCTCGGCCCGCCACAGGCGGCCCTCCCCGAAGCGAGCGGCCAGCCGCTCCAGCGACCAGCGCAGCTCCTCCCAGCGTCCGGCCTGCGCCTCGAAGGCAGGGAGCTGCCGCGCGGCCGGGTCGCTGAGACGGTCCAGGATGAGGTTGAGCGCCGTCACGCGCGGCTCCTCCTCCATGCGCCGGCTCCTGGCCGCCGCCTCCAACCGGCCGATCAGCAGGCGCGCGATCCAGTCCGGCTCCAGCACCGGCGCCGGGAAGGCCAGCTCCACGGCGAGCGTGGGGGCATCCTCCAGCTCCAGGGCCAGGCGGGCGCGGCCGGGGGCCAGGTGGCGCCCGCGCAGGGCGTCGCACAGCTCCGCGCAGGCGCGGCGCAGCGCCAGCGCGGTGGCCCCCACGCCCTCGACCGGGGGCTCGAAGGTGACGCGCCGGGCGAGGCGCTCCGGCCGGCGGCGGGGCGCGAGCGGGCGCGGGTCGCGGCCACGGGCGAGGGCCTGGAGCCGCTCCCCGGCCGCCCCGAACTGGGCTCCCACTGCGGAACGCGGGAGGGCTGCGAGCTGGCCCATGGCGGTCAGCCCGAACAGCGCGAAGCGCTGCCGCGTGGCCGGGTCGGCGGGCAGCAGGTCCAGCGGCAGGCGCTCCAGCTCCTCGGTCGCCAGGGCGCGGAACGCGGCCGGGGCGTCGGGGCGCTCCGAGCGGGCCAGCCGCGCGGCCAGCGCCGCCAGCCAGCGGTTCTCCCCCACCCCGCAGCGCACGTGCAGCTGCGCCACCTGGCGGGTGAGCGCCACAGCCCGGGCCGCGATCCGGCGCTCCGTGCCGTGGAGCGCCCCCAGGCCGGTGATGTCGACCAGGGCAACCCCCACGTCCACCGCCTCCACCCTCGGGGAGAGGTCGTCGAGGCGGTCGAGCATCGGCTCGAAGGCGGCCAGGTGTGCCGGCTCCGCCCCGGGCACGCGCAGCCCGGGCCAGACCATGGCCAGCAGCCGGGTCACGACAGGCCTCCTCCTCGGCCCGATTCCCAGCGGCTGGGTCTATCGACCGCCGAGGCGTCGTCCTTGCTCGTTCGCTGGGCGAACGGCCCATGGGGTGGACAAAACAGCGATGGAGCAGCGCCCTGGACGGGTGTGCGTGCCGGATTGCCGGCTTCGGTGGTCCATAGACCCACCGGATGGGAACATCGCCAACCACCGATGCCCGCCGATCCGGTCATGCGCTCACCACCCGCAGCGCCGGCTGGCCAACCTCCTCGACCCGCTCCTCCAGCGGCACGGCGGCGGCGCGCAGCAGCGAGTCGGCGCGGCGTCCCTCGGCGAAGAACAGGTCCAGATCCGCGCGGCCGCCGGCCAGCGCCCAGCGGTGCCGCTCCACCACCGCCTCGACCCGCTGCCCGACCAGGTCGCGACCCGCCGCCAACCAGGCCCGGCGCCGGAGCCGAACCCGGACCCCGGCCGCGTCGCGCCCGCCGGCGCCGCTGAGCAGCAGGGTCACGCCCCCGGAGCGCGCCAGCAGCCGGGCCAGTCGATCCAGCCCACGCGGGGCCGCGGGGGCGCCGGCCAGGTCGAGCACCATGGCGTCGATGCGGCCGTCGCGCGCCAGCCAGGCGGCCAGCTCCACCGCCTCGACGGCATCGGCCGGGCGCACGACCAGCAGCCACTCCAGGCCGATCCCCAGCTGGGCGGCGGTGGCCGGGTCCAGGCTGCCGGCCAGGTCCAGGTAGGCCACCACGCCCCCGGCCGCCTGGGCGGCCGCCAACGAGCCGAGCGCCAGGGTGGTGGCGCCGCCGCCCGGCGGAGCGTCGAGCAGGGCCAGCGCGCCGCGCGGCCAGCCGCCGGTGCGCAGCGCCTCATCGAGCGCCGGCTGGCCGGTGGGCATGGCGCCGAGCGGCGCCATCGGTCCATCCATCGGTCCAGCGGAAACGCCCTTGCGCAGGCCGTGGCTGCGCAGTGCCTCGAGCAGTTCGGGAAGGGGCCTGGCGACCGTCATGGTCCGACCCATGTTAGAACAAACGTTCTAGTCTGGGAAGCCCCCAACAGCCCCTGCTATACTCGCCCCGGCCCGATTCGGGCCGCTTCCGTGGGGATGTAGCTCAGCTGGGAGAGCACTGCGTTCGCATCGCAGGGGTCAGGGGTTCGAGTCCCCTCATCTCCACCATCCCACCTCTTGCCAGGCGCACCATCGGCCGGGCCTTCCGCATCGCCGGATTCAGGTGACAGCCGCACGGAACGCCGAGATTCCCGCCCTGGTCGCCACCCTGCATGATGAGAGCCGCAGGCGGCGGTGACGGGCCCTCCCCGGACCATTCGCGCGGCCTCATCTTGAACGGGACGACGGAACGGGGTTTCACGGGGCATGAAAAACGCCCGGTCGCGAGACCGGGCGTTCGTCGTGGTGTGCGGGTCCTAGGCGGACTGCACCCGTACGGCGCGGTCGCCCTTGGGGCCGGCCTCGACGTCGAAGCTGACCGACTCCCCGCCGGTGAGGCGGTCGAAGTCCAGCGAGCTCGACAGGCCGTCCTTGTGGAAGAAGTATTCCTTCCCGTCCGGAGCGGCGATGAAGCCGAAGCCTCGCTCGGAGATGACCTTCTTGATCGTTCCAGTAGTCACGTGGTGAACCTCTGTCTCTTCTCGAACACGATTTCGGCGCGGGGCCGGTCCGAGAAGAACCAACGACCAAGCGAAGACCACCGGGAGTTCCGGGGGGATGTCTCATGATACCACGCGCGGGGCTTCGGATCTCGTCAGTGCAGGATCTGCGACAGGAAGCGCTTCGTGCGCTCGTGCTGCGGCGCCTCGAAGATCTGTGACGGCGGCCCCACCTCCACGATCTGGCCGTGGTCGAAGAAGACCATCCGGTTGGCAACCGCCCGCGCGAAGCCCATCTCGTGGGTGACCACCAGCATGGTCATGCCGGTGCCGGCCAGCTCGCGCATCACCTCCAGCACCTCGTTGATCATCTCCGGATCGAGCGCGGAGGTCGGCTCGTCGAAGAGCATGATCTTGGGCTGCATGGCCAGGGCCCGGGCGATCGCCACCCGCTGCTGCTGCCCGCCGGAGAGCTGCGCCGGGTGCTTGTGCGCCTGCTCCGGGATCCCGACGCGGTTCAGGAGCTCCATCGCAACCTGCTCGGCGCGGTCTCGCGACCAGCCTCGCACGCGCATCGGCGCCAGGGAGATGTTCTGCATCACGGTCAGGTGCGGAAAGAGGTTGAACGACTGGAACACCATGCCGATCTCGCTGCGGATGGCGGCGATGTTGCGGACGTCATCGCTCAGCTCGATGCCGTCCACGATGATCTCGCCGCGCTGGTGCTCCTCCAGGCGGTTGATGGTCCGAATGAAGGTGGACTTCCCTGACCCCGACGCGCCGAAGATGACGACCACCTCCCCGGCGGTCACCTCCAGGTCGATCCCGCGCAGCACGTGGAGCTGGCCGAACCACTTATGGACGTCGCGGCACACGATGATGTGGTGCCCGGCCTCCTCGTGGGCGCGCGCGACCTCGTCGCCGGTCGCCCCACCAGCTCGGTGGCGCTCGTGCTCGTCCGTCCGGTCAGCCACCCTCGACCCTCCCGTTCCTGCGCCTCATCGCTTTCCGACCCCCATCGCCGCCTCGAGGCGGTAGCTGGCCTGTGACATTGCGTAGCACAGGACGAAGAAGACGAGCCCCACGAAGGCGAAGACCTCCAGGTGCGCCCCCAGCGAATCCGGCTGGGCCAGGACCGCCTGCCCGATGCCAAGCAGCTCGGCCAGCCCGATGATGGCCACCAGGGTGGTGTCCTTCAACAGGCTGATGAACAGGCCGACGTTGGCCGGGATGACCGAGCGCAGCGCCTGGGGCAGGACGATGAACAGGTTCGTCTGCCATCCGCGCAGGCCGAGCGCCTGGGCCGCCTCCACCTGGCCCGATGGGATGGCCTGGAGCCCGCCGCGCACGTTCTCCGCCACGTAGGCGGCCGAGAAGAGCGTGATTCCGCCCATGGCGCGCGCGACGCGGTCGATGCGGACCTCGCCGGGCAGGAAGAACGGCAGCATCACGTCGGCCATGAACAGGATGGTGACAAGCGGAACGCCGCGGACCAGCTCGATGTAGGCGGTGCTCACGACCCGGATCGCCGGCAACGCGCTCCGTCGGCCCAGGGCCAACAGGACGCCGATCGGGAAGCTCAGCACGATGCCGACCAGTGCCAGCAGCATGGTCAGCAGCAGGCCTCCCCAGAGGTTGGAGCTGACCGATGGGAACGGCGCCAGCCCGACCCCCGCGACCAGGACCCAGGTCGCCGGGATCGACAGCAGCCAGGCGACCATCAGCGCCCGTCGAGGCACCCCCAGTCGAAGGCCGACGATCATGGCCGCCCAAACCAGGACTGCGTTGGCCAACATCCCGATCGTGATCAGCGGCCCAACCGGCGACGCGGCCATGATGGCCGCCAGCAGCACCTGGAAGGCGGAGACTGACACCGCCAGCACCCGCGTGGTATGCCCGAAGACGGCGGCCGAAACGCCGGCCAGCAACGACAGGACCAGCAGGCTCGTCCACAGCCGCCACGCCTGGTCGCCGGGATACTGCCCCATCAAGAAGAGGCGCAGGTTGCGCGTGACGACCTCCCACCGCGCCTCGGTCAGCGCCCACTGGGCCACGTTCATGGACAGCCAGACCAGCAGCGCCCCGAGGAGGAGCGTGACCAGCGAGCTGACGACACTTGAGAACAGGTTCCTGCGCATCCATCCGATCGGGCTTTCGGGGGTGGTCGGCGGCGCCAGGACGTTGCTGGTCATCGGCTACCGCTCCTCCACCTGGACGCGGCGGTTGTAGAGGTTCATGAGCAGCGAGGTGGCCAGGCTGATGACCAGGTAGGTACCCATGACCATGGCGATCACGGGCACCGGCTGCCCGGTCTGGTTGGCCATTGTCGTGCCGACTTTGAACAGGTCCGGGTAGCCGACCGCGATGGCCAGACTGGAGTTCTTGGTCAGATTCAGGTACTGGCTGGTCAGCGGCGGAACGATGATCCGCATCGCCTGGGGGAAGATCACCAGGCGCAGCGTGTCCCGCTCGGAAAGCCCCAGCGCCCGCGCCGCCTCCACCTGGCCGCGCCGGACGGCCTGGATGCCCCCGCGCACGACCTCGGCGATGAAGCCTGCGGTGTACAGCACGAGGCCCAGCAGGATGGCGGTGAAGGCCGTGGACAGCGCCAGTCCGCCGGTGAAGTTGAAGCGCCCGGCCACCGGCAGGTCGAACTGGAGCGGCGCCTCGGGAAGCGCGATCCAGGCCACGACCGCCACGGCGGCGGCCAGCAGCAGGCCGATCAGCCCGAGTGGCAGATCTCGCCAAGTGGCGCCGCTCCGCCTGGCGAGCGCGCGGATCACCATCACCAGCACGATCGCGCCGATCACGATCCCCAGCCATGTCATGAAGGTCGGGGAGCGCAGAGGCGCGGGCACGAAGAGCCCTCGCTGGTTCAGGAAGACCGAGTCACCCAACGCGATGCTCTCGCGCACCGGCGGCAGCTGCACCAGGACCACGAAGTAGATGACGAACAGCTGCAGCAGCAGCGGCGTGTTGCGGATCACCTCGACGTAGCCGGCCGCGATCCGGGCCAGGAGCCAGTTGGGTGACAGCCGCGCCACGCCCACCACGATTCCCAGCATCGTGGCCAGCGCGATCCCGACGATGCTGACGAACAGGGTGTTGAGGATCCCGACCGTGAACGCCTGGCCATAGCTGTCGTTCGCCGAGTACGACACGGGGCTTTCGCCGATCTCGAACCCGGCGCGCTGGTCCAGGAAGCCGTAGCCGAACGACAGCCCGCGCTCCGACATGTTGCTCGCCAGGTTCGTGGCCAAGAACCCGACGCCCAGGCCGACGGCGAGCAGGGCCACGACCTGCACGACGACGCGCAGGACGCGGATGTCGCGCCATGGCGGCACCCGCGCCTGGTGCCGCTGTCCGGCCGGCCGGTCGGTCATGAGCGGGAGCGATCAGCCCCGGAGCGGCGCGTGCCACCCCGGGGCCGGCGATCGCCTAGCGGTAGGGCGGTGCGTACAGCAGGCCGCCATCGGTCCAGAGCGCGTTCGGACCGCGCTCCAGTTCGAACGGCGTGCCGGGACCGAGGTGTCGGTCATAGATCTCGCCGTAGTTTCCCACGGCCGAGATCGCGGCCACCGCCCAGTCGGGCTCCAGGCCGAGGGCCTGGCCCAGCTCCGGGTTGGCGGCGCCCAGCAGGCGCTGGACGACCGGGTTGTCACTGGAGGCGGCCATGTCCTCGACGTTGTCCTGGGTGATCCCCTGCTCCTCAGCCTCGATCAGCGCGATGACGACCCACTTCACGACGTTGAACCAGGCGACGTCACCCAGCGGGACCACGGGTCCCAGCGGCTCCTTGCTCATCACCCGGTCGAGGATGATGTGGTCGTCGGGGTTCTCCATGGCGGTGCGCTGCGCCAGCAGCTGGGAGCGGTCGCTGGTCACCGCGTCGCACTGGCCGTCGTCGTAGGCCTGGTACGTCTGTGTGTCGTCGCCGAACGGGAGCGGGGTGAAGTCGATCCCCTCCGCCTCGAACACGTCGGCGAGGTTCAGCTCGGTGGTGGTGCCGGTCTGGACGCAGATCGTCGCGCCCTCCAGGTCGGCCAGCTCCTCGATGCCATCGGCCTCGCGCACCATCATGCCCTGGCCGTCGTAGAAGGTGGTCGGCGCGAAGGTACCCCACGCCGTGTCGCGGCTGACGGTCCAGGTGGTGTTGCGGATCAGGACGTCCACCTCGCCGCTCTGCAGGGCGGTCGGCCGTCCGTCGGCGCTCACCGCACGGAACTCGACGGCCTCGGGATCGCCGAGGACGGCGGCGGCGATGGCGCGGCAGAAGTCGACGTCGAAGCCGGCGTTCTCGCCGTCGTCACCCACGAACCCGAAGCCGGGCAGACCGTCGTTCACGCCGCAGATCAGCTCGCCGCGATCCTGCACCAGGGCCAGGCGACCCTCGGCCGGCGGTGGGGCGGGCGTGGCGGCGGCGGACTCCGCGGCCGACTCTCCGGGCGATGCGTCGGCGGACGTCGCCGGCTGCGACGGGGCGGTCTCGCCGCACGCGGCCAGGACCAGTGCCAGCGCCAGCAGCATCGTCAGGCTGACGGGAAACCTTCTCATCGGGACAACCTCCAACTCTCCGCATGGGCGACCAGGTTGGGAGAGCGTGACCGGCCTGCCACGGCCTGTGAGCACAGCCCCTCCATCCGGCTTGGGCTATCGGATTCAGTCGCCGCCGGCATCGTAGCCGCATGGCACTGCTCGAGACCAGCCCCCAGCGCGAGCTAGAAGGGCAGGCCCCCGCCGCCCTCGGTCACCTCATCGGCCGGCGGCGCCTCGACTTCCACCGATCTGTTGAAATCGGACAGGGTCAGGGTCAGCGACAGCTCGCCCACCGTCTCGGCCGACAGCTCGGTGCTCACCTCGGTCAGCCAGTTCTCCTCGCGGTCGAAGAGCAGGTTGAGCACCAGGTCCTCGCCCACGAGCTCGCCGGGATCCATCTCGCCGCCCTCCGCCGACTCGGAGAGTACCTCGGCCGGGATGGTGAGGCGCACCACGTAGCAGGTGCGATCGCCGCACTCGGTGTCGTCGAGCTTCTCGACCTCGACGCCCTCCTTGTCCAGGAACTCCCGCACCTGGTCCAGCTGCTCCTGCGGGTCCATGGCCTCGGAGACCGGGTCGCCCTCCTCGGCCGTGGACTTCGACCACGTCGCGCCGGTGAGCGACGTCTTGATGTAGCTGTCCCGCCCGATCTGGATGATCTCCCCGGTCAGGCCGAACATGGGCGGCACGGTGAACTCGAGGTGCGCCCGCTCGTTCTCCAGATCCAGGTCCCCGTCGACCTGCGTCCCGCTCAGGTTCATCTCCCCACCACCGAGATCCGGGATGGTGGCGTTGCCGTCGACTGACAGCACGACGTGCACGCTGGTCAGCTCAGCGGTGGCCTCCAGGCCGGTGGTCACGATCTCCCTCGGATCGGTAATGGCCGGGCCGGCGCCACCGCAGGCGGCGAGGAGCAAGGTTGCGGCCGCCAGCGCGGGCGTGAATCGTCGTAGCACTCGGGGTCAGCCTCCTGGTTCATCTCGGCGCGCTCGGACCCGGCGGCAGTCTGCACAGGATGCGCCGGCGGCCAGCATACGGCATCAGGCGCCGTGGCTCGAACCACCGGATGGGATAGGGTTGGCCCGATGAAGACCGTGACCGCCAGCGCCGTCGTTCCCGCCACCCCCGACGAGGTCTTCGCCTTCGTGGCCGACCTCGAGAACCTGCCGCGCTGGCAGACCGGCATCGTCTCCGCCGAGCTCACCACCCCGGGACCGATCGGCGCCGGATCGCGAGCCCATGTCGTGCGCGAGCTGCTGGGCCAGCGCCTGGCGGTCGACCTGGCCCTGGTCGATCACCAGCCCGGACGCCGGCTGGAGCTCACCAGCGCGACGAGCGGGATCGGCGTGCGGGCGATCCTCGAGCTCGCACCCGAGGACGGTGCCACGCGCCTCGCCTTCACAATGGAGATCAAGGCCCAGAACATGTTCATGACCCCTGTCGAGGGGATGGTGGCGGGCGCCGCTGAGCGCGACATCGCCGACAGCCTGGCCCGCGTGCGCAGCTATTTCCCAGCGGAGACGCCACCCGCAGGCTGAACGGGCTCCCGGTCGGCACTCCCCGCCCGGGCCGAATGGCCCCAGCCGGGTGACCACCGGACCTAGGGTGCGCGCTTCCTCTTCCCTACGCTCGTGATGAGCCGATGCGCAGCCGCGCGTCGGCCGGTCGACCGCGAGGCCGCGCAAGAGGACACGCGAGATGTGCCTGGCATTCCCGGGCCGAGTCACGGAGGTCGCCCCAGACGGGGCGATGGTCAGCACCGAGGGGCGGGTGCGCCGCGCATCCACGCTGCTGTATCCGGACGTGCGCCCCGGGGAGTGGGTGATCGTGGCGGCGGGCAGCATCGTCCGACGCCTCGACGACGCCGAGGCGGAGTCCATCCGCCAGGCCCTCAACGCCGCGATCGACCGCACGCCAACGCTGAAAGGGGACCTCGATGGGGATTCATGACCGCTCCGGACTGCGCTGGGGCATCGGGCTGGCGGCCTGCACCGCCCTGATCAGCGGCGTGGCCGTGTTCCTGAACGCCAACGGCGTCAAGCAGGTCCCCGATGCCGCCGTGTACACCACGCTGAAGAACGGCGTGGCGGCCATGGTGCTGATCGGCCTGTTGGCGGCCATGCCCTCCAGTCGTCGCGCGCTGCCTGCGCTGAGCGGCCGGCAGTGGCTGACCCTGGCGGCGATCGGCGTGGTCGGCGGCAGCGTCCCCTTCCTGCTCTTCTTCGGCGGCCTGGCGCAGGCCAGCGCCCCCAGCGCCGCGTTCATCCACAAGACGCTCTTCATCTGGGTGGCCATCCTGGCGGTCCCGCTCCTCGGGGAGCGGCTCGGCTGGCCGCAGCTCGCGGCACTGGCGGTGCTGCTCGGATCGCAGGTGCTGCTGGTCAACCCGCAGGGGATCGCCTGGGGCTCCGGCGAGACGATGATCGCCGCGGCCACCCTGCTGTGGTCGGCGGAGGTGATCCTTGCCCGACGGCTGCTCCCCGCCATCCCGTCGCTGGTCGGCGGCAGCGCGCGGCTGGGCCTGGGCATGGTGGTGCTGGTCGGCTATCTGGCCTTCACCGGCAGGCTCACGGCGATCGGCGCGGTCAGCGCCGAGGGATGGTTCTGGGTGTTGCTGACCGGCGTGATCCTGGCCGGCTACGTCGCCACCTGGTACGCCGCCCTGAAGCGCGCCCCGGCCACCCTCGTCACCGCCGTGCTGGTGGCGGCGGCCCCGGTGACCGCGACACTGACCGCCATCAGCTCCGGCGCGATGCCCGCCCCGCCGGTGGCACTCGGCCACGGGCTGGTCCTCCTGGGCGCCGGGGTCCTGGCCTGGTTCGGCCTGCGCACTGCGCGGCCCGGGGCGGCGACCGCGGCGACAGCCTGAACCACATGGCCAACCAGCGGCGGCACGACGCGTGGGCGGCGCCCCCGGCCGCCCGCGCGCCGGTCCCCGGGCCCGTGCTCTTCGGCCGCTACGCGTTCGGCCCCAACCGCCTCGGCTACTGCGGGACCGATGACCACGCCGCGCTGCTTGGCCACGCCGCGGCCCAGGACGACAAGGAGCTGCGGGTCCTGGCCCGCACCTTCGAGGGCGCCTATCCCTACCTGGAGCTGATCGCCCGCTCGGCGGGGATCGCAGATCCCCTCGACCGGCGCGTGGTCGAGGCCTACTGGCTCGGCAACGACCTTACTGCGTCGGTCGCGCCCTCAGGGCTGCACAGGTCCCTCGAAGAGCGCTTTCGCGGCAGGGTGAGCTCCGGCACCTGGCGCTGGCTGGAGGCATCGGTCCCGGCCGGCGCGAGACCCGTCCACGCCTTCCACGTGCTGGACGTGTTCCCGCGGATCGGGCTGCTGCGCGGCGGGGAGATGGACGACGTGCTGAAGGTGATCGACTCCTGCCGCATCCGGTGGGGCCGGGTGGCATCGGTCCAGGACGGGACGCTGACGGTGGATGCCCCGGCGCTGACGCTTGTCGACGGCAAGCTGCGCATCGGTCCCGCGCGAAGCGAGAGGGTGGAGCGCTGGGTGGACGGCATCGGCTTCGTTGACGACGTGCAGCCCGGCGACCTCGTCAGCCTGCACTGGGGCTGGGCATGCGACCGGCTGTCGCCACGCCAGCTGGCCAACCTGGTGGCCTGGACCGAGTTCGAGGTGGGCGTGGCCAACCGGACGATGTAGCGGGCCGCCCGCCCCCTAGCGGGAACGGGCGGCGTTGGCCTTGATCGCGTCGTGGAGGTACTGCGCAAACCCCGGCGCGATCCTCTCGTAGTGTTCGGTGAAGCGCGGATCGGCCAGGTACATCTCCGCCAATCCCACGTGCATCTCGGTCGAACACGGGTAGAACCAGCGGTCGATCTGGGCCCGATGCATCTCCGCGCCCTCCATCGCCTCCGGCGAGTCGGCCGGCTTCCCGGCCCGCATCGCCGCCACGACGGCATCGACCGCCGCCTGGCCCTCGGCCCTGATGGCCTGCCAGTCGGCCTTGGTGTACCCGCGGGTGCGGCGCGCCGACTCTCGGAAAGCGTCGGTGTCGCCCCATCGCTCCTCCACCTCGGCCGCGTGCTCGTCCGGGTCGAAGTCGCCGAAGACCTCCAGGCGCTCCTCCGGCGTCAGGTTGATTCCCACTGTCTGTGCCTCCATTGCCTTCTCCACGGCCGATGCCAGCCGCTGCAGCCGCCCGATCCGGTCCAGCAGCATGGCGTGCTGCCGTCGCAGGTGGGCCGCTGCGTCCGCGGCGCCATCGGTCATGGCTTCCCTGATCTGATCCAGGCCGAACCCGAGCTCACGGAAGAAGAGGATGCGCTGCAGCCGCTCGAGGTCGGCGTCGGCGTAGCGGCGGTAGCCGGCGTCCGACCGCCCGCTCGGGGTGAGCAGGCCGATCTCGTCGTAGTGGTGCAGCGTCCGCACCGTGATGCCCGCCAGGCGGGCGACGGCGCCGACCGTGAGACTTCGGGGCTCGGTCAAGGTGTCCATCGGCATGGAGGCTAGAG
>DASUSP010000255.1:0-5030 GCA_036375035.1 Candidatus Limnocylindria bacterium | reverse complement strand
GTGGCCGGCGACGAGGAGAGCGGCCGGATGGACGTCCTGCTGGCACATCCGGTCGAGCGCTGGCAGGTTGTCCTGCAGCGTGCGGCCGCCATGCTGCTGGCCATCGCCCTGCCGGTGCTGGTGCTCTTCGTGGCCCTGGTGGTCGCGTCCGGCCCGGCCGACTTCGAGGAGATCGGGGCCGAGAACCTCGCCGCGGCATCGGTCCATCTCGGCCTGCTGGGGCTCTTCTTCGGGGCGCTGGCGCTGGCGGTGGGCGCCGCGACCGGCAGCCGCGGACTGGCGTGGGGGGCCGTGGCGCTGGTTGGGATCCTCACCTACATCGCCAACACGCTGGGACCCTCGATCGACGCCATCAGCTGGTCGCAATCCCTCTCGCCGTTCTACTACTACTCCGGCGGGCGCCCGCTGGTGAACGGCTTCCAGCCCGATGACGCCGCCGTCCTGGCGGCCGCCGCGCTGGTGCTCGTTGCCGTGGCGGTCCTCGGCTTCCAGCGCCGCGACGTGGCTGTCTAGCCGCCCGTCTCCAGCCTCGGCGGCCCGGCGCGCAGCCGCGCCTCCATCTCGGCCAGGCTGCCGCGCCACCCGTTGAGGCCCTCGCTCCACCAGGTGGCTCCGGCCTCGGCGTAGGGACCGATGATCTCGCCCGCGCCGTCGCCGGGCGGGGTTCCGCCGGCGACCATCACGTCGAAGCCTTCCATGCCGGGCTCGCCGCGCTCCTCGCGGATGACCTCCAGGATCGCCGCCAACTCCTCGGGCGGCATCGGCTGGCCCGTCTCCTCGGTGACCTGGCTGGCGGGGCACACGCCGTCCCAGCGTGCCGCCCGGCGGAAGGCGGAGCGGTGCGGCCACCACCCGGCCAGCCAGATCGGGATCCTGGGCCGCTGGACCGGGGTCGGCAGGAAGCGCATCGGCTCCAGGCGGTAGTGCGTGCCGCGGTGCGAGAAGGTCTCCCCGCTCCACAGGCCATCCAGGATCTGCAGGCCCTCCTCCAGCCGCTCCACCCGACCGGTGGTCGACGCGTCCTCGCCGAACGCGGCGAACTCGGCCTGCGCCGGCGTGCCCAGCCCCAGCCCCAACGTGAGGCGACCGGCGGAGAGGTGGTCGAGCGTGACCGCCTGTCGCGCCACGACCCAGGGACGACGGCGCGGGAGCGGGGTGACCATCGGTCCCAGGCGGATGCGCTCGGTGACGGCAGCCGCGGCGGCCATCAGGGTCCAGGGATCGGCCATGGGCACGCCCCAGTCCGGATCGCCGAGCATGTGGTCCCAGACGAAGAGCGCGTCCCAGCCCGCCGCCTCGGCCTCTCTCGCCAGCCGCACGAAGACCGATGGGTCGGCGTAGTCGCCGAAGTTGGGAACGTTGATCGCGTACCTCATTGGTCCATGATCGGAGGGCTGGGACCTGTCCGGCCAGTGCCGAGCGGCCCGGGATCGATCGGAAGGCTCGTCCGGTTGCCGGCCGAGCCCTAGGAAGCCCGACGACAAAGTGCTAAGGTGCCCGCCACGCGGTCGCCCAATCGGCTCACCCAGACCGACCGCGGAAACGGAGGCTCCGCAGGTATGGACTTCGGAAAACTGAGCTCCAGCGAGAAGATGGCCGTCTATGCCGCGGTCGTGGTGGTGGTCACCGGCCTGATCAGCGTGGTGAACGATTGGGGGACGCTGATGCTGGTCGCCGTGCTGGCGGGCGTCGCGGCACTCGTGGTCGTATTCGCGCCGCAGATCATGCCCGGGACGCGGATGCCCGGCTCCAACGGCAGTCTGCTCGTCGTGCTGGGGGGGCTCGCCGTGCTCATCTGGGTCGTGGTGCTGATCGACAACCTCGAATGGGTCGCCGAGCACATCGCCAACCTGGATACGCTGCAGTTCACCATCGGCCTCATCGCTGCGGCGGTGCTGACATGGACCGGTTGGCAGACCCTCCAGGCGGAGGGTGGGCGCATGCGGTTCGGAACCGCGGGCGAGTCGTCGCCGCAGGCGCCCGCCGCCGCTCCGGCATCCAGCCCCGCTCCGCCTCCCGCGGCTCCGCCTCCCGCGGCGAGCGAGCCGATGGCCGAGCCGGCACCCCAGGCGGCAGCCGAGCCGGCCGCCGAGGACGAGGACGAGGGGGGAGCCCCGACCGCCTAGGTCAGACCCTCCTCGGCGAGAAGCGCCGAGGCGCGATCCCGGAGCAGGTCGAGCGGATCGGCCTGCTCCGTCGACGTCCGGCCCCGCGCAGCAACCAGGCGGCCGATCACCTCGTCCACCGCCAGCCCGTCGTCGATCGAGTCGATCGCCTCGTCCATCAGGCGGCGGCTTTCAGGATCGCGGGCGCGCGACGCCACGCTCCGCACGAGGTCCGACAGGTCGGCATGGGTAGCCTCGATCGAGGGCGGCGGGTCCTCCAGGACATCCTCGAAGTAGATGATCGCGAGTCCCAGCAGAAGGTCGTCGGGAACGTCGGCGGTGCGGACCGCACCGCCGTCACCGACCGCCAGCCGATAGCCGTGCCCCGTGCGGGTGAAGCCGATCCACGGCCCACCGCCCTCCAGGCGGCCGATCGCGCAGGGCCCGTCCATCGGTCCCTCCCGGAGCTCGAACGCAGGTGCTAGGACTTTCCCTCGATCCTGGAGGCTGGCAGCACCACGATCCGCCGGTTCGGCTCCACGCCCACGCTCTGGGTGCGGATCTTCGGGTTCTCGACCAGGGCCAGGTGCACGATGCGCCGCTCGATGGCGGGCATCGGCTCCAGCTGGATGATCTTGCCGGACTGGATCACGCGCTTGGCGGCCCGCTCGGCAACGTCCCGTAGCTGCTCCTCGCGCCGGCCACGGTAGTTCTCCACGTCGATCGCGATGCGGTTGTACTGGCCCTCCTTCTTGGCCACGATCAGGTTGACCAGGTGCTGGAGGCTCGCCAGCTTCTCGCCGCGCCGCCCGATCAGAACGCCCAGGTCTGAGCCCTTCACGTTGAGCTTGGCGGTCTCGCTGCCCATCGCGATCTCGACGGTGCCGTCGAGATCCATCAGGCGCAGGAGCTCCTCCAGGACGGACTTGGCCTCGTCCAGGACGCCGCGCTCCGCCTCCGTCAGCTCCTCCAGGGGCTTGGCCGGGATGAACGGCGCGGGCTCGCGGGCCGGCCGCTCGTCTCGCTCGCCTCGATCGCCGCGATCTGCGCGCGGCTCGCGCTCACGCCGCTCTCGCGGCTCCCGGGAGCGTCGTTCGCCGGCGCCATTCCGCCCTCCGCGACCCCCACGCCCGCCTCGCGTTCCTCGCGATCGTCGCGCCTCGGCGCGCTCAATCTCAGCGAGCTGCTCGTCCGGGCTCGGCTCCGCCTCGGGCTCGCCGGTGGATGACTCTCTGGCCTCGCCGGCTTCGGGCTCGCCGGCTTCCTCGGTGACGCCCTCATCGGCGCCCGGGACCGCAGGAGGCTCGGGGGCTCGCAGCGTCTCGGCGGCGGCGACCGCGGACTTGGGAGCGGCCAGGATGCGGGCCTCCTCGCCGCCCACGCCCAGGATGCCTCGGCTGCCCTGGGCCAGGATCTCGATGTCCAGGTCGGCGAGGTCGGCCTCGAACTCGCGCATCGCGGCGCGGATGGCCTCCTCCACGTTCTTGCCGGTGAACTCGCGGAATGTCATCGCTTTCGGCCTCGTCGCTTCTTTCCGGAGCGCGGCTGCTGGCGGGTTGCGCCGGGCGCGCCACCGGTTCGTGTGGGTGGCTGTGGTCGAGCGCCGGCCTTCTCGTCGGGCTCGGAGTCGGGAGCTGGCCGCTTCGGGGAGGCGAGCTCATCGGGCTTGGGGGCGAACCTGGGGGACCATCCGAAGATCGGGAACAGGTTGCCCCAGCCCATCATCAGGTACTGGTGCACGACCAGGTACCCGGTGTAGACGGCCCAGTACAGGATCAGGCCGCTCGGGAAGAGGCCGCCCCAGAACAGGGTCAGGAGCGGGAAGAGGTAGACCATCGTGCTGGTCGTGGCGCTGGTCGGGTCGTCCGGGTTCGGCCGCGGGCTGGTCATCTTGACCTGGACGAACTGCAGGACGGCCGCGATGAGGGCCAGGCCCGAGAGGGCGAACCCGGCGATCGAGATGGCGAAAACGTTGTCCACCTGGGCAAGGTCCAGCCCGAAGAGCCAGGGGACCGCGGTCTGGATCGGCTCCGACAGCTTGAGCGGGTCGATCAGCTGGCAGTTCAGCGGCAGGAAGTGGTCCCACGGATTCCCCTGGCTGAACTGCGGGAGGTTGCAGAGCTCGCCGCTGCCGGTGACCGGCGCCGCGTAGAGCAGCGACTCGCCCTGCTCCCGCAGGAACTCGATCCCCGGCACCGCTGCCTGGATCTGGGCGAACGTGTCGGACGCGGCCTGCTCCGCGTTTAGGGTGACCGAGTTCGAGGCGCGGATCAGGGCCTGGTAGAGGGCGAACAGCAGCGGGAGCTGCAGCAGGACCGGGACGCAGCCGGCGGCCGGGTTGACGCCGTGCTCCTTGTAGAGCGCCATCGTCTCCTCGGAGATCTTCTGGCGGTTGCCCTTGTGCTTGCGCTGCACCTCGCGGATGAGCGGCTGCATGCGCTGCATCTCGCGCTGGGACCGGATCTGCCGCACGAACAGCGGCGCCAGCAGCGTGCGGATGACGACCGTGAACACGATGATCGCCAGCGCGAAATCGCTGAACAGGATCTGGTATGCCGCGATCAGCAGGTTGAAGAGGGGCAGGAAGAAGACATCCCACGGCGGCGTGAAGCGCTCGATCCCCAGGAAGCCGGCGCCGATCACGGTTGGCAACTCAGTCCCGCCCCGTTCCGCCGGTGGCTTCCGGGACCGGGTCGTAGCCGCCCGGGTGGAGCGGGTGACATCGGCCGATCCGCTTCATGCCCATCCACGAGCCGCGCAGGAGCCCGAAGCGCTCGATGGCGGTGTAGGTGTACTGCGAGCAGCTGGGGGCATAGCGACAGCTGGGCGGCATCCAGGCGAACAGGCGCTGGTAGGCGCGAATGGCTCCCAGACCGATCTTCCTCATTCACCGATCCCCGATCGCTCCACGAGCGATCTCAGTGC
>DASUSP010000254.1:0-8479 GCA_036375035.1 Candidatus Limnocylindria bacterium | reverse complement strand
GCCGTGAAGCTGGAGCCACGGCTGGAGCTGGCCAGCGCGCCCACCTACCTGTTCCGTCGCCTGCACCACGATCCCCGAACTCTCCAGGTTGGCCAGACCCGGCTGGTGGAGCTCGCCGACGACGAGGGGATGCTCGCCGGCTTCGACAAGGACACCCGCTACGCGGTGCGCCGCGCCGAGCGCGAGGGCGTGGCCGTCAGCCGGGTGTCCGACGCCACGGACCTGCGGGCTATCGATGATCTGCACGCCCTGGTGCTGCAGACACAGGCACGGGCCGGCTTCCCGCGTCCACCACTGGAGCGCTACCGCACCGCGTGGCGCGGCCTGGCCGGCGCGGGACGAGCGAGCATCTTCGAGGCCCGCCATGAGGGGCGGCTGCTGGCCAGCGGGATGCTGGTGATGGAGGGCGATCGGTCCTTCTACCTCTTCGCCGGGTCGGTGCGCGAGGCGAAGGGGGAGACCAAGCGCTACCCGTCGTATGCGCTGCAGTGGGCCATGATGCGCCACGCTCGGGACGCCGGGGTCGGCATCCACGACCTGTGGGGGATCGCTCCGGAGGACGCCGGCCCCGAGCACCCGTGGTACGGGGTTGGTCTGTTCAAGAAGGGGTTCGGCGGGCGCGCGGTGACCTGGGCCGGCTCATGGGACGTGGTGGCTGACCGCACCTGGTACCGGCTGCGCGGGCTCGTCGGCAGCGGTCGGGGCGCGGTGTTCGGGATCATGCGCGAGGTGCGTTCGCGCGCCGGGCGGGTGAGCCGATGAGCGTCCTCGAGCGGCGCATGGGCCTGGGGGAGCTGGCGGACGTCATTGGTCCCGCGCGCGTGGTGGGCATGCCGGTGGGAGAGGTGGTTCACCTTGCCTACGACTCCCGCGACGTGGTGGAGGGAACGCTCTTCTTCGCCGTGCCCGGCGTGCACGTCGATGGCCACGACTACGCACCCGAGGCCGTTGAGCGTGGGGCGCTGGCGGTCGTGGCCGAGCGAGATATCCCCGGGCTGACGGTGCCGCAGCTGATCGTGGAGCGGACGCGCAACGCGCTGGCCGATGCGGCCGACGTCTGGTTCAACCAGCCGTCGAAGCGGCTGCACGTCATGGGCATCACCGGCACCGATGGCAAGACCACCACCGCCTTCCTGGCCAACGAGGTGCTGCGCGCCGGCGGCCGGCGGCCAGGGCTGATCGGGACGGTGGCGGTGATGGTGGGCGACGAGATGCGCCCCAACCCGAACCGCAACACCACCCCCGAGGCCCTCGAGCTGCAGGCCCTGCTGGCCCAGATGGTTGCCGCCGGCAACGACGGGGTGGTGATGGAGGCCACTTCCCACGGCCTGGCGCAAGCGCGCGTTCGCAATGCCCGCTTCGCCGTTGGGGTGCTGACCAACCTGACCAGCGAGCACCTCGAGTTTCATGGCTCGCTGGACAACTACCGGGCGGCCAAGGCGATGCTGTTCCAGGAGGCTCCGGTCGCCGTCCTCAATGCCGATGATCCCTCCTTCGCCTACTTCCGCGACCACGCACGTGACCGGGTCGTCACCTACGCGGTCGAAGCCGATGCCGACCTGCGCGCGACCGAGCTTGATGCCCGCGGCGACGGCACCACCTTCCGCCTGACCGCGCCCGGCTGGACGGGCAGCGTTCGCGTGCCGATCCCCGGCGCCTTCAACGTGCACAACGCGCTGGCGGCGCTCGCGCTGGCACACGTCGAGGGGGTCGACGTGGGCGCGGCGGCCGAGGCCATCGGTCGCAGCCCGGGCGTGCCCGGGCGCATGGAGACGGTCGACGAGGGCCAGTCGTTCACGGTGGTGGTCGACTACGCCCACACCGCCGACTCATTGGGCAAGGTGCTGCGCGTGCTGCGGCCGCTGGCCAGTGGCCGGCTGATCGCCGTGTTCGGGTCGGCCGGTGAACGGGACCCGACCAAGCGGGCGCCCATGGGACGCGTCGCCGCCGAGCTGGCCGACGTGGTCATCGTCACCGACGAGGACCCGCGGCTGGAGGACCCGCGCGCCATCAACGAGCAGATTGCCGACGGGGCGCGGGCGGCCGGCGCGCGCGACGGCGACGACTTGCTGGTGATCGATGACCGACCCGCAGCCATCGCTCGCGCCGTATCGCTGGCACGCGAGGGCGATGTGATCCTGCTGGCCGGCAAGGGCCACGAGGAGACGATCATCTACGGTACCGAGGGACGCTGGTGGGACGAAAAGGAGGTGGCGCGGCGGGCGCTGCGTGTCGCTGGCCACGGTCCGCCGGGCCCGGTGCGCGATGGCTGAGCTTCGCGCCTGGCGCGTCAGCGATCCCGACGCCTGGAACGCGTTCGTCGAGGTCGCCGCCTACCGTTCGTTTCCGCAGCTCTGGGAGTGGGGCGAGCTGCGCCGGCCGTTCGGCTGGCACCCGCTGCGCGTCGCGGTGGGGGAGGACCCCTCCGCCCCGCCGCGCGCGGCGGCCCAGGTGCTGCTCCGACGCGTGCCGGCGCTGGGCTGGGGCCTGGCCTACGTGTCGCGCGGGCCGGTCGGGGAGCTGGACGTTCCCGAGGTGCGCGACGCCCTCTTCGCCGCGCTGCGCTCGCTCGGCCGCACCGAGCGCGTGGCCACCGTGAAGGTCGACCCCGAGGCCGCGCCGGACTCACCACTGGGCGAGGCGCTGCTGGCGGTCCCGTGGCGCGCCGCCGAGAAGGTGCAGCCGCCCCGCACGCGCCTCATCGATCTCGCGCCGCCGGAGGACGAGCTGCGCGCCGCCATGAAGCGGAAGCACCGGCAGTACGTGAACAAGGCCGAGCGCGCCGGGATCGCGATCGAGCGGCTGGACGGAAGCACCGACCCGGCCGAGGCGCGGGCCGCGCTGGACGACTTCTACCGGATCTACACCCACACCGCCGAGCGGGCCGGGTTCGTGGCCCGCGCGCGCCACTATTACCAGCGGGTCTGGGAGCTGTTCGCGCCGACCGGCCACGCCCGGCTGGCCTTCGCCACCCGCGACGGGGAGCGCCTGGCGACCCTCTTCCACTTCACCTGCGGCGACCGCGCCGCGGAGGCATTCGGGGGCATGACCGACGAGGGCGCCGAGTCGCGGGCCAACTACCTGCTCAAATGGGCGTCCATCATCGGTTTCAAGGGGGAGGGGTTCGCGGTCTACGACCTGTGGGGCCTGGCCACCGGCGGGATCGCCCAGTTCAAGGAGGGGTTCGGCGGCCGCCAGGTCGACTACGTCGGTGCCCGCGATCTGCCGCTGCGCCCCGCCGAGGACGCGGCGCTGCGCCTGCTGCTCCCGGCGTACGGCATCGCCCAGCGCACCCGCCTGCGGCTGATGGGCCGGCGCCTGGCCGGCAGGGAGGGTTGAGATGGGTTCCGAGCGCATGGCCACCGGCGTCGACGAGTTCCTGGCGGCACTCCCGGACGATCAGCGGGCGGCGCTGGAGCGGCTGCGGCAGGTGATCCGAGGGGCCGTGCCGGAGGCGGTCGAGCTGATCAACTACGGCGTGCCGGCCTTCCGCCTGCACGGCCGCAACCTGGTCAGCTTCGGCGCGGGACGCGACCACTGTTCCTTCTACGTCCAGAGCCCGGAGGTTATGGCCGCGCACGCCGCCCGGCTGGCCGGGTTCAAGACCAGCAAGGGGACGGTGACCTTCACGCCGGAACACCCCATCCCCGACGAGCTGGTCCGCTCCCTGGTCACCGCCCGAGTGGCGGAGAACGAGGCGAGGCACGGCGCCGCAGGACGTTGACGTATGGAATAGTCTCCTGGGCGATACGCACGGAGGACCGACATGACTCTCCGCGGACCGATCGTCGTCCGGCCGGAGGAAGGCGTCATGCCGCCGGGACCGCAGACCTCGGGCATGGAGCGACGGCAGCTGCTGGAGCACGGCGACCGCTGGATCGGGTGGGTCTGCACTGATCCGGGCGTGGCCAGCGGATGGCATCACCACGGGGACCGGGACACGTATATCTTCATGACCGCCGGTAGCATCACCATCGAGTTCGGGCCTGGAGGCCGGACGAGCATCACGCCCTCCGCCGGCGAGCTCGGCTACGTGCCGCCGAACACGGTCCATCGCGAGGTGACCGGGAGCGACGGCCCGGGCATCGCCTTCGTGGTGCGGATCGGCTCCGGGCCGCAGAACGTCAACGTCGACGGGCCGGATCCGGATGTGGCGTAGCGCTCAGAAGCTGCCGTCGTCCCAGGTGCCCCACGGCCCGCCCTGCAGGTAGAGGCGCAGGCCGTACGGGACCGAGTCAACGTACTCCTCGCGGTGGGCCTGTGGCATGGCCAGCACACCGCGCCGCCATGCCAGGGAGCGCTGGACGGTCCCCGTGCGGCGCGCCAGGTCGGCCGCCTCCAGGAGCTCGTCCCGGCTGCCGTGGCCGGTCCACGGCTCCAGGTAAGCGTCAAGGAGCCGCGAGACCTCCGGCCCGCCCGGCCGCCACGCGTTGCGGTAGGCCAGCGAGCGCAGCACTACCACCAGCGAGTGGAACGGGTGCGAGATGCAGGCATCGCCCCAGTCGAAGATCACGTGATCGGTGCCCCGCAGAAAGGCGTTGCCGTCGTTGAGATCGTCGTGCTGCAGGGTCTCGGGGACGCCGCTCTCCGCCAGGCGCCGGCACTCCCTGGCGAAGGCCGGCAGCCCCTCGACCAGGGCCTCGCGGCGCCCGGAGTCAACGCCGCCGCCGGCATCGGTCATCAGCAGCTCCGGCTCGTCCAGCAACGTGGCCAGCTGATCCGGCAGCGTGTCCAGGCGCATGTCGGGTACTCCCAGCGCCAGCAGCTCGCCGGCGCGCGAGGCGAGCGCCACCTGCATCTCGGCGTAGCGCGGCAGCAGCACCTCCCAGTGCTCGACCACGCGGCCATCGCCGAGGTCGCGCAGCTTGGTCCCCGCGTCCCGGCTCAGCGTCCAGCCGCGCCCCGGGTCGGTGGCCAGCATCTCCACGGTACGGTCCGGCCACTCGTCCGCCAGGATCGGGGTCAGGCGCGCCTCGAACGCCATCTCCGGCTGCGTGGCCTTGAACCAGGCCACGCCCGCATCGGTGGGAACAAGCAGGGCGGTGGACCACCAGAACGCATGCGGTTGCTCGATCTGGCCGGTGCGTCGCATCCCGAAGCGGTCGAGGCTGGCCTCGATCCACGCCTCCGCATCGGTCCGGAAGGCAGGCTGGTGCCAGGGCAGGTCTGTCATGGGCCGCGAATCGTACACGCTTCGGCGCGGTCGACTAGGCTCTGGACCGATGCCTCCCATCGTCCGACGCGCCATCGACCCGGACCGTCCCGCCTGGGACGCGTTCGTTGCCTCGCGGCCGGAGGCCGATCTGCTGCAGGCCTGGGGCTGGGGCGAGTGCACCGTCCTGGCCGGCGAGCCGCCGATCAGGATCCTGGTCGAGGACGGTGGCCGCGTGCGCGGCGTGGCCCAGGTCCTGATGCGCTCGGCCGGGTTCGGGCGCCAGGTGGCGTACGCGCCGCACGGCCCGGTCTGGGAGCGATCGGCGCCTGACGCGGATCGCGTGTTCGCCTGGCTCATCCACGGCCTTCGCAGCCTGGCCCGCAAGGAGCGCGCCCTGGTGGTGAAGGTGGACCCGCGCGCCGAGCCGGGTCAGGAGGGCGATTTCGCCAACCTGGCGCAGGAGCACAGCCTGCGCTCAGCGCCGGACCTGCAGGCGCCGACCACCCGCATCGTGGACCTGCTCGACGGCGGCGAGGCGCTGGAGGCCTCATGGCACGCCGACGCGCGGCGGCTGATGCGACGCGCCGAGCGCGAGGGGACCGAGGTCACCATAACTCGCGACGCTGACCCGGCGGCGGTCGCGGTCCTTCACGACCTGCTGACCCGCACCGCCGAGCGCGCCGACTTCCGCGTCCGCTCCCCGGAGTTCCTGGCGCGGCTGGCGAGCGAGTTCGCTGTGTCGGGCGGCTGGTACCTGGGCATCGCGCGGGTCGAGGGCACGCCCGTCGCCACCATGGCCTTCCCACGGGTGGGTGATCGCGCGTACTACCTCTACGGCGCCCTGCTGCGAGACCCGGCGTACAAGCACAACTACGGCTCCCACGCGGTCATGGCCGCCATGCAGAAGGCGCTGGCCGCCGACGGCTGCCGCAGCGTCGACATGTGGGGCGTGGTCGAGCCGGACGATCCCGACGCCGACCCCGGCTGGAAGGGCTTCAGTGACTTCAAACGCACCTTCGGAGGCACGCCGCTGCGCCATCCCGGCCTGTACGACCTGGTGACCGATCCGTTCTGGTACCGGCTCCGCGAGCTGCGCAGCCACCTCCGCCCTGGAGACTAGCTCCCGTCGTCGGGATGGCGGCCCTGCACCAGGCCGCGCTCCGGGTCCCAGCGCATGAGCCGATGGTTCGGACCGAAGCTGATGTACGACGCGCTCTCGACGTCCACCGACCACAGCGGGAAGGGCTCGTCCGGCCTCCAGCCGATGGCCGCCAGGATGGTCTGCCCGTACTGCTCGCGCACCGCGGGGTCGGTGACGTCACGCGCCCGCCCGTACACCTTGAAGTCGCCGCGCTTGGCCTCCCGGTCGCACTGCGGGGTCATCACCGCGATGCGCGGGTCGCGCTCCAGGTCGCGTGACTTGCGCGAGCCGGGCATCATGCCCAGCAGCAGCTCGCCATCGGCGAAGTAGATCTCGCACGCGCTGATCCGCGGCCAGCCGTCGGCCCGCAGCGTGCCCACCAGGCACAGGTTCCGCTCGCGGAACCCGCTCGTTCCCAGCTGCGCCAGCTCAGGCGCCGATGCCTCGAAGTCGCTCCACTTCATGGCGGCCATTCTGCCGATGTATCGGTCTGGATGCCGCAGGAACGTGCCGGGGGCACGAATCCGACGGTCTATCGGTCTCCCGGGCGCACGAGCGGTGCCCCGGCGCACTCCTGACGCTCGCGCTGGACCGAGAGACCGCTCGAATGATCGCCCAGGCACGCCGCCAGGTCGATCCCGGACCGATAGATCGGCTCAGATGCGATATGGCCGCGTGTCCGCGAGGGTCGTCGACGGCGGGCACCTCCCGAACGAGGTGCTGCCCACTCCATCGGTCCCAGACCTCCGGACCGAGCGTGATACCCTCTCCGGACCATGGACCTCGCCCGCCTGCGGGCGGCCCCGGCCGCCGTGGTGTCGCGCGTCTCGCGCAGGCAGGCAGCGGCGGAGCCGACCCACACCATCGAGGACGTCGTCGAGGAGGCGCGTCGCCATCGGCCGAGCATCAACGTCGGCCTGATCGAGCGTGCCCACCAGGTGGCGGCCATGGCTCACGAGGGGCAGCTGCGGGCATCGGGCGACCCGTACATCAACCACCCCGTCGAGGTGACGCACTACCTCGCCACGCTGCAGATGGACGCCGAGACCCTGGCCGCCGCGCTGCTGCACGACGTCCCGGAGGACACCGAGCTCAGCCTGGCCGACATCGAGAAGCGCTTCGGACGCGAGGTGGCCCGCCTGGTCGACGGCGTGACCAAGCTCTCCAAGTTCGGCAGCGCCCGGTCGATGGAGGAGCAGCAGGCCGAGAACATCCGGAAGATGTTCATGGCCATGGCCGAGGACGTGCGGGTCGTGATCATCAAGCTCGCCGACCGGCTGCACAACATGCGAACCCTGCAGTACCTGGCCAGCGACAAGCAGCAGCGCATCGCCCGCCAGACCATGGAGATCTACGCCCCGCTGGCCCATCGGCTGGGAATGTGGCAGGTCAAGTGGGAGCTGGAGGACCTCTCCTTCAAGTACCTGGAGCCGGACAAGTACCGGCAGATGGTCGAGATGCTCACCGACCGGCGCAAGGTGCGCGAGAGCTTCGTCAGCAAGAGCATCCAGATCCTGCGCAAGGAGCTGGCCAAGGTCGGGATCTCGGCCGACATCAGCGGCCGCCCCAAGCACCTGTACTCGATCTACAAGAAGATGGAGCGCAAGGGCGCCGAGTTCAACGAGATCTACGACCTGCATGCCATCCGGCTGCTGGTCGAGGACGTGAAGGACTGCTACGCCGCGCTGGGCGTGGTGCATTCCATCTGGCGGCCGATCCCGGGGCAGTTTGACGACTACATCGCCATGCCCAAGGCCAACATGTACCAGTCCCTGCACACCGCGGTCATCGGGCCCGATGCCAAGCCGCTCGAGGTCCAGATCCGGACGCGCCACATGCACGACGTGGCGGAGGCGGGGATCGCCGCGCACTGGCGCTACAAGGAAGGGTCGCGCGGAGACCGCCGCTACGACGAGAAGCTGGCCTGGGTGCGCCAGCTGATGGACTGGCAGCGCGAGGTGAGCGACGCCACCGAGTTCGTCGAGGGCCTCAAGCTGGAGGTCTTCCAGGACCAGGTCTTCGTGTTCACCCCCAAGGGCGATGTCAAGGACCTGCCCGCCGGCGCCACGCCGCTCGACTTCGCCTACCGCATCCACACCGATGTGGGGCATCGGACCATCGGCGCCAAGGTCAACAACCGATTGGTGCCGCTCGACTACAAGCTGCGCAACGGCGACATCGTC
>DASUSP010000253.1:0-6957 GCA_036375035.1 Candidatus Limnocylindria bacterium | reverse complement strand
TGACCTACACGCTGACCAACGGGCCGGTCACCAACGCGGTGATCAGCGACCCGCTGCCCGACTTCCTGACCTTCGTGAGCGCCTCGGATGGCGGCGTCTACGACGACGCCACCCGGACCATCACGTGGGAGTTCCCGGTGCTGACCGCGAGCGGCAGCGTGACCTTCGTCACGACCGTCGACGCCGATGCCCCGGAGACGGAGCCGATCGTCAACGTGGCGACCATCGCGTCCGACCAGACCCCGGAGGACGATGGCGAGGACGAGATCCGCGTCACCTCCGAGGCGGAGCAGGCCGGCCAGCCGACCCCGAAGCCTTCGGTGCCCGACACGGCGCTGGTGATCGGGCCGAACGGCAGCCCGCTCTCGATCCCGGTCGAGCTGATGGTGGTCCTGTTCCTCGGCTCACTCGGCGCGCTGGCCTTCGCCAACGTGCGGGCGGTCCGCCGGCGGCGGTAGGAGCCTGAAGGCCGATGGATCGGCGCCACGCCGGTCCATCGGTCAATCATCCAGCCCCCCTGGCAGGGACGGGGTAGGGGTTCGCCTCTACCCCGTCCTCTGATGTCCCGCCGGTTGGGTCGTCCTAGGAGCCGTTGGCGCTCTTCTCGGCCCCTGGGTTCGACTTCCCGGCCTTCTCGGCCGGATCGGGCCGGTCCGGAGCAGCCGGCCTGTTGGGCCGCGGGGGGTGCTCGGCCTGGGGGGCGCCGGCGTTGCCGGAGCCGGAACGACCCGGGGCATCCGCCGACGGATCCCCGGCCACCACCTCGATGGCGCGCTGCAGCCCCGCCTGGGCGGCTTCCGGAGCCTGAACCAGCACCGATTCGAGCACCTCGATCGCCTCTCCGGTCGCCTCGGCGCCCAGTGGAGCATCCTCGCCGGCGGCTGCCAGCAGGGCCAGCTCGGCATCGGTCACGCGAGCGGCGGCTCCAGGCACCAGGTTCCAGGCCCCCAGCGCGGCAAGGGCCTCCAGCTCCTCGACGCGCTCGGCCAGGGCCATGGCGGCAAGGTCGTCACGCACCGAGGGCGGCGCGATCTGCATCCGGATCTCCTCCAGCCGCAGCTTGACGCCGTAGAGGCCGTCGCCGGGAAGGCTGTCCTGCGCCGCGGCGCCGGCCGCCGACACGCTGATGGCCAGCATCAGCGAGGCGTACAGCACGGCCCGGCCGAGCTTGCCCATGCTGCGGCGCCGGCGCGGCTGGCGGATGAGGCCCTCGCGGGTGGCAACGTGCAGGTTGACCACCTGGCCCCGCAGCCGGCGCCGGAAGAGCGGGTCCGGCTCCAGGCGATGCAGGGCGCGCTCGAGGCGCCGAAGCATCGCGTCGTCCAGGGCGATCCGCTCCGGCGGGACGCCCAGCGCTCGGTCCACCAGGTTGAGTGGCATCGGCAGGCGGCTCACCTGTCCGGCTCCCTGCCGAGACGGCGGCGCAGGGTGGCGATTGCCCGGAAGGTGAGCCCGCGGATGGTGCCCGGCTGACGGCCCATGACCTGCGCCGCCTCGTCTGCCGAAAGCCCTGCGGCGAAACGCAGCGCGATGGCCTCCTGCTGGTCGGCGGTGAGCTGCTGCATGGCGGCCCGCAGCTCGCGCATCTGCTCCCCGCGCAGGCTGATCGCCTCCGGGCCACCGTCGCCCTGGAAGCTCATCCGGTCGCCGTCCAGCGGCTCATGGCTCCTCTCCCGGCGGACGTGGTCGATCACCGCGTTGCGCGCGATGCGAAAGGCCCATGCCTCGAAGGGCCGGCCCCGATGGCGGTAGCGCGGCAGGCTGGCCACGATGCGCTCGAAAACCAGCTGGGTCAGATCCTCGGCGTCCTCGCGACGGCGGACGCGGACCGAGACGTAGCGATAGATCGGCCCCACCAGCGCGTCGTACAGGCGACCCACGGCTTCCGCGTCGCCCGCGGCAGCGGCGATGGCGACGGCGTCCAGCTCGGGCGTGTCGTCCAGGACGGCAGGCGTCGAATCCTCGCCATGGGGCCGCCGCAGCTGCGCATCGCGCAGCGCCTGGGTCAGGAAGGCGTTCATCGGTCGCTCGCGCATCGGGCTCGGGGGTCCTCTCGGTCGTCTGGGCAGCCGCAACCGGGCTTCGGCGGACGCCAACGGTACCATCGGCGCCAAGCCCCCGACCAGCCTGGCGTTGCCGGCTGACAACGCCATCGGCTCAGATCAGGGCGAGCTCCCGACCCACCTTCTCGAACGCGGCCAGGCAGGTCTCCAGCTCCTCGCGAGAGTGCTCGGCGGTCACGATGGTCCGCACCCGCGAGCGGTCGTCCGGCACGGTCGGGAAGCCGATCCCCTGCGCGAATACGCCCTCCTCGAAGAGGCGGTCGGACAGCTTCATGGCCAGAGCCCCGCTGCCGGCGATGACCGGGGTGATGGGCGTCTCTGAGTGACCGGTGTCGAAGCCGAGCCGCTCCAGCCCGGCTTTGAAGAAGCGAGCGTTCTCCCAGAGCCGATCGATCAGCTCCGGCTCCGACTCCAGCACGTCGATGGCGGCCAGGCAGGCGGCGGCCACGGCCGGCGGATGGGAGGTCGAGAAGAGGAACGGACGGGCCTTGTGCTCCAGCACGGTTCGCAGCGCGGCGGGGCCGGCGACGTATCCGCCCAGCACGCCCATCGCCTTGGAGAGGGTCCCGACCTGGACGTGCACGCGCCCGTGCAGGTCGAAGTGGTCGATGCTGCCCCGGCCATTGCGACCAAGCACCCCGGAGGCGTGCGCGTCATCCACGTACACGATCGCCTCGGCGGCCTCGGCCGCCTCCACGATGGCCGGCAGCTGCGCGATATCACCGTCCATGCTGAAGACGCCGTCGGTGATGACCAGCACCGTGCGGTCCGCCCCGCCGGGCGCATCGCGCACCTCGCGTAACGCGACCCGTAGAGCGTCCATGTCGGCGTGCGGGAAGATCTTGCGCTCCGCCTTGGTGAGGCGAATGCCGTCGATGATGCTGGCGTGGTTCAGCGCGTCGCTCACGATCACCGCGCCCTCGGAGGCCAGGATCGGGATCACCCCGGTGTTGCAGGTGAAGCCCGACTGGAAGGTGAGCACCGCCTCCACGTGCTTGAAGCTCGCCAGGCGCGCCTCCAGCTCCTCGTGGAGGGACATCGTCCCGGCGATGGTCCGCACCGCTCCGGACCCGGCGCCAAGCTCGCGGGCGGCGCGCTCCGCGGCCTCCATCAGCCGCGGGTGGGTGTTCAGTCCCAGGTAGTTGTTGCTCGACAGGGTGATCACCTCGCGCCCGTCGATGATGCAGCGGCTCTTCTGCTGGCTCTGCACCACCCGCAGGTGGCGGAAAAGGCCCTTGGCTTTCAGCTCGTCGATCTCGGCGTCCAGGAAGGCGAGGGGGTTGCGGGCGCGGGCGGTGGGTGTGGCGGTGGGTCCGGCGGTGGCGTCCATGTGGACATTATCGGCCCACCGGCGAGTGGCGCGTCTCGGGAGAGGGCGGCTCCCCGCGGACCGATAGACCGGTCGAAAGCGCGCGCCAAAGCAGCTTCCGGCGCGATTCGAACCGATAGATCGTCCTGGGCCGCACCAGCTAGGGCAGCAGGACCACCTTGCCGGCGTGGCGCGACGCGACCAGGTCGAAGGCCTGCTCCCAGTCGGCGAGGTCGAACCGGTGGGTGATGAGCGGCGTGGGGTCCACCGCCCCGGAGCGCAGCAGCGACTGGGTGCGCTCCCAGGTCTCGTAGATGCGGCGGCCGTAGACCCCGTACAGCCGCAGGCCCTTCTGGATGACGAGGTCGGAAAGGTGGACCTCGACCGGGCTGGCGAAGATGCCGAGCAGCGAGATGCGGCCGCCGCGGGTCACGAACTGGAGGGCCTGGTCCAGCGCCTGGGGCGAACCGCTCATCTCCAGCACCACGTCCACCCCGTCGCCGTTCGTCGCCTCCTCGATACGCTGCACGGTGTCCGGCTCCCGCGCGTCGAGCGCCAGGTCGGCACCCATGCGGCGGGCGATCTCCAGGCGGTACGGCTCCACGTCGGTCGCCACCACCCAGGTGGCGCCGGAGGCCTTGGCGATGGCCACCGACATGAGACCGATCGGCCCGCAGCCGGTGACCGCCACGCTCCGCCCCTCGATCGGCTCCACGAAGGCGGCGTGCACGGCGTTGCCCATCGGCTCCTGGAGGGCGACAACGGCCGGCTCGAGCCCGTTTGACTCGATGGCGTTCGCCTGCGGCACCACCACGTACTCGGCGAAGCCGCCGTCCACGTGCGCGCCGAAGACGCGCAGGTTGCGGCACAGGTGCATCTGCCCGGCGCGGCATTGGGCGCACGTCCAGTCGACGATGTGGCTCTCCACGCCGACCAGGTCGCCATCCTTCACGCGCGTCACCCCGGATCCCATCGCGACCACGTGCCCTGCCAGCTCGTGGCCAAGCACGGTCGGCGGCTTCATGATCTCGGCCGCCCACGGGTCCCACTTGAACAGGTGGATATCGGTGCCGCAGATGGAGGCCGCCTCCATCTTCAGCAGCACCTCTCCCGGCCCCGGTGACGGGACCGGCCGCTGCACCAGCTCCACGCCCCGCCCGGGACGCACCTTGGCCAGTGCCCGCATGGTCCGGGCCGGGGCGGATGCGGTCATCGGGCCGCCCGCAGCAGCTCGGCCACGCCGGCGGCGGCGGCGTGGTCATCGGTCCGCGGGGTCTCGTCCACCACCGGGTTCTCGAGCACGCCGATCCCCTCGATCTCGCAGCGCATGGTGTCTCCCCCTTTCAGGTAGCGGGGCGGGTCCTGGAAGTGCCCGACCCCGGCAGGGGTTCCGGTGGCGATGATATCGCCGGGCTCCAGGGTGATGGTGCGCGACACGAACGCGACGAGGGTCCGGACGTCGAAGATCATCTCGTCGGTTGCCGAATCCTGCCAGGTCTCGCCGTTGACCGATGAGCGCATGCGCAGGCCGCGGCCCTCACCCAGCTCGTCCCGGGTGACGACCCCCGGACCGATGGGCGCGAACCCGTCGGAGCCCTTGGCACGCAGCCATTGCCGGTCCTCGCGCTGCAGGTCGCGCATGGTGACGTCGTTGAGGATCGTGTAGCCGAAGACCGCGTCCATGGCCTCGGCGCGGCCGATGCGCGACGCTCGCCGGCCGATCACCACCGCCAGCTCGCACTCCAGGTCCAGCTTCTCGGTGGCGCGCGGCCGCGTCACCGGCTGGCCGGGGTTCGAGACCGCGTTGGCGAACTTGGCGAAGAGCATCGGGTAGGCGGGCGGCTCGATCTTCTGCTCCCTGCAGTGATCGAGGTAGTTCAGCCCGATGCAGATGATCTTCCCCGGTCGCGGCAGCGGAGCCAGCAGCCTGGCCGACCCCGCCTCGAGCTCCTCGTCCGTGGCCGGAGGGAGACGGTCCGGGTCACGCTCCAGGACCGACCGCAGGTCGGCATCGGTCCCGGACAGCGGGCGGATGCGAGCGCCCTCCAGGATGCCGAGGCGGGGGGCGCCGGCGCCCGGCAGCTCGAAGGCGACCAGCTTCACGCGCTCAGTCCTCGTTGAACCAGGCGCGCGCCGAGGCGCGGAGGAGCCCCACCACCAGGACCATGGTGATCACCAGGCCCAGCGGCACGGTGAGCGCGTACCAGCCGTTGGCGGCCGCCGGCTCCATGCTGAACAGGGCCGGTGGCAGGCCGGCCAGGATCGGGACCGCCAGCGCCGCGATCCCGATCGCGAACCGGTGCCCGATGCGCTTGCGCTGCATCACCACGGTGATGCCGAACAGGAGCGTGGCGAGCTCCAGCATCATGAAGATGCCCAGCAGACTGAACGGCGCCCGTTCGCTGAAGTCGACGAAGGCGATGATCCGCGGCAGCAGCAGGCCGCTGATCGCAAGCAGGCCGAACGCCCAGACGAACCAGAGACGGACCGGCCAGGGGGCGGAGCTCCACATCGGGTCGATCGTAGCAGCCGGCGGGCACCGGCCTAAGATCAGCCCGTGGGCGCGCTGGCGGAGATCCTGGAGGCCAACCGGGTCGTCGTCCTGACGGTGTACGGCCAGGTCTTCTTCGTGCTGGGGCTGGCGGTCGCCCTGCAGTCCCGCAAGCACAGCGCCCTGGCGCTCGCCCGGCCGCTGCCGTGGCTGGCGGCGTTCGGCATCGTCCACGGCTTCCACGAGTGGGGCTACCTGTTCATCCCGATCCAGTCCGGCTACCTCCCGCTGCCGGTGACCGAGGGGCTGCTGGTCATCCAACTGCTGATCAAGGGCCTCTCCTTCGCGTTCCTCCTGCAGTTCGGCGTGGAGCTGCTGGCAGCGGTCACCCAGCGCCCGATCCTCGGCCGGCTGCGCCTCCTGCCGGCGGCCGCGCTGCTTGGATGGGCCGGGGCAACCATGGCCGTGAGCGCGGCGCTGGGACCGTTCCAGCCCGATGCCAGCGCCTGGCTGGCGGAGGGGCGCATCGACGCGGCCCTCGCGGCGGTCGGCGAGCCGCTGGTGGTGGGCGACGTGCTGGCCCGATGGCTGCTGGCGTTCCCCGGCTCCGCACTGGCGGCGTGGGGCCTGCTGATCAGCGCCCGGGCCGTAGGCCACGTGGCCCGCAGGCCTGTGGTCGTCGGCCTGCGCGCGGGCGCCGCCGCCTTTGCGGTCTACGCGCTGGTCGGGGGGCTGATCCCCATGCCGGCGCCGATCCCGCTGGCCTCGCAGCTGAACGGCGCCTGGCTGGTGGGGGCAGTCGGCATCCCGATCGAGGCTCTGCGTTCGGCGACGGGCCTGGTGATCGCGGTGGCCGTCATCCTGGCGCTCGACCTGTTCGAGCAGGAGACGGATCGCGCCCTGGCCGAAGCCCGGCGCCGCGAGCTGCTGACCCGCGAGCGCGAGCGGATCGGTCGGGACCTGCACGACGGCATCATCCAGTCGATCTACGCCGCGGGCCTGCACCTCGAAGAGGCGACGGCCTCGCTCGACCCGGGAGATGAGCTGCCGCGGCGGCGGATCGCCACCGTCATGGGGGAGCTGGAGCGCATCAG
>DASUSP010000252.1:0-5236 GCA_036375035.1 Candidatus Limnocylindria bacterium | reverse complement strand
GATGGCCGCCTCGGGGTCCACGACCCGGAAGTAGCAGACCGCGTTGACCCGGACCGTGACGTTGTCGCGGGTGATGGCCTCCTGGCTGGGGATGTCCAGCGTCACCGTCCGCAGGTCGACCTTCACCATGCGGTCGACGATGGGGATGATGAAGAAGAGCCCGGGACCCTTGGCCCCAACCAGCCGGCCGAGCCGGAAGATCACGCCCCGCTCGTACTCCTGCACCACCTTCACGGCGGCGCCGACGATCCAGATGATGGCGACGGCCGCCACGACCAGGATGGGCACGATCTGCAGCAGATCATCAAACATGTTCGTCCTCCTGTCCCTCTACTCCGCCGTCGTCAATTGCCTGGCCGGCGGCCTGGCTCGCATGGTCCGACAGCTCCTCCACGATCAGCGCCAGGCCGCGCCGCGACACGATCCGAACGCGAGCACCCGGTGTCAGCTCCCTCTCCCCGGTCGCCGGCCTGGCGTGCCATAGCTCGCCGCCGACGAAGACGGTATCCGGCCCGCGCGCGACGGCCTCGCGACCCACGAACTCGCCGCCGCCGATGAACGCCGGGCGGCGCCGGGTGCGCATCACCGCCTGCAGCGCGAACAGCACGAAGCCGACCAGCACCATCGTGATCCCGATGATCAGCGGGCGGCTCACCTCCAGCAGCGGGGCGCGACTGTCGTCGATCAGGATGAAGGCGCCCAGCACGAAGGCCACGCCACCGCCGATACCCAGGATCCCGCCCGAGGCGACCCAGATCTCGGCACCGATGAGCGCCAGCCCCAGCAGCAGCAGCGCCAACCCCGCGTAGTTGATCGGCAGCGTCCCGAGGCTGAACAGGGCCAGGATCAGCGAGATGGCGCCGATGATGCCCGGGAAGAACGACCCGGGGTTGGCCAGCTCGAAGTAGATCCCCAACGACCCGATGCTGAGCAGCAGGACGGCGATGTTCGGGTTGGCGAGGACCATGAGCAGGTCCTCGAACGGCGACATGCCGCGCTCCACCACCGCGGCGCCGGCGGTCGCCAGCGTCACCGTGCGTCCGCCCGCCAGCGTCACCTCGCGACCGTCGATCGTCTCCAGCAGCGCTTCGCGGTCGTCGGCGACCAGGTCCACCACGCCCAGCTCCACCGCCTCCGGGGCGGTCACCACCTCGGCGTCGCGCACCGCGGCCTCGGCCCAGTCGGCGTTCCGCCCCCGGGCGTCGGCCAGGATGCGGGCGTAGTCCACGGTGTCCTCGATGACCTTGGCCCGCAGGTCCTCGGGGATGTCCTCGCCGCTGGAGCTGACCGGGGTCGCGGCACCGATGCGGGTGCTGGGGGCCATGGCAGCCACGTGGGCGCCCATGGTCACGAAGACGCCGGCCGACGCCGCGCGCGAGCCGGGTGGGGTGACGTACACGATCACCGGCACCCCGGAGCCGAGCATGGCGGTGGTGATCTCCTCGGTGGCATCCAGCAGCCCGCCAGGCGTGTTCAGCTCGATCAGGACCGCGGCGGCGCCCTGCTCGGCGGCCTCGTCGAACTGGCGCACCAGGTAGCGCGACGAGACCGGGTTGATGACGTCGTCGAGCACCACCAGGTGGACGTCACCCGCCCCCGCGCGGGCGGTCGCCGACCCCAGGGCGCTGAGCAGCAGCCCCAGCACGACCGCGCCGCACGCGGCGCCCAGGCGCAGCGGGTTCCGCGGTCTCGAGGTGGTCATCGGTCCGCCAGGGAGGCCCCCGCCTCCTTCATGGCGGCCAGCGCCCGCGCCCCGTCATCGGGCTGGAGGTTCACGGCGGCGATGGCGTCGGTCAGCACCGTGGTCTCGAAGCCGAGGCGCAGCGCGTCGAGCGCCGTGGCCTGCACGCAGTAGTCGGTGGCCAGGCCGCAGACCGCCACCCGGGTGATCCCTCGGTCGCGGAGAAGACCCTCCAGCCGGGTGGACGTCTCCTCGCCGCTGACCGGGTCGCGCATGGTGAAGCCCGAGTAGCCATCCTCGCCGTTGCTACCCTTGCGCACCACCTCGCCGGCCACGTGGAGGTCAGGATGCAGCGCGGCGCCCCACGTCTCGGCCACGCAGTGCACCGGCCAGATGCCACCGTCCTTGGCGAAGTGCGGCGTGGACTCCGGGTGCCAGTCCTGGGTGTAGACCACCACTGCGCCTCCGGCGATCGCGCGCTCGACCTCGGCGTTGGCGCGCTCCACCACCTGCTCCCCGCCGGACACCGACAGGCTGCCCGATGGGTCGGCGAAGTCGTTCTGCACGTCCACCACGATCAGCGCGGTGCTCGCGTTGTAGGCGGTCACGACCCGATGATAGGCCGCGTCGGATGCTTGCGCGGGGAGTGCCCCGGGTTAGGATTGGGGCCGGATGCATCGCCCGCTCCCCCGACTCCGACTCGCGGTCGCTCTCGGACTCGCCGCCGGGCTGCTCACCGCCTGCGCGCCGGAGCCGGTGACCACCGAGGGCGCCCAGGCGAAGTTCCTGTACGACGTCTTCCTGGCCGCAGCCGCGGTGGTGTTCGCGGTGGTGGCCGGGCTCATCGGCTGGTCGATCGTTCGCTACCGGGAGCGCGATGACGGGCGCGAGCCGAGCGGCACGCACGAGAACATCCGCCTGGAGCTGCTGTGGTGGGCCATTCCCACTGCCCTGGTGATCGTGCTCTTCCTGCTCACCGCGCAGGTGCTGGGCGTGGTCGACGAGCGCACCGACGACCCGGACGTGACCGTCACCGTGACTGGCTTCCAGTGGCAGTGGCGCTTCACCTACGAGGAGGAGGGAGTGGTCATCACCGGCGTGCCGGACGAGCCGCCCCGGGTGGTGCTGCCGGTCGGACAGCGCATCGCGTTCGACCTCGAGTCGCCGGACGTGATCCACAGCTTCTGGGTCCCGCAGTTCCTGATCAAGCGTGACGTGGTGCCGGGCCGCACCAACAGGATCGAGGTGACGATCGAGGAGCCGGGGACCTACGCCGGCGTATGCGGCGAGTTCTGCGGGCTGCTCCACCACCGCATGCGCTTCACTCTCGAGGCGGTGAACGTCGAGGAGTTCGAGGCCTGGCTGGCATCGCAGGCGGGAGCGGACGGGTGACCAGCATCGCCGAGCCACGCCGCCCGGGCCACGCGGCCGACGTGCGGCAGCCGGGTATCACCGACTTCCTGGTCACCACCGACCACAAGCAGATCGGCCTGATGTACTTGGGAGCCGGGATCGTCTTCTTCGCCGTCAGCGGCCTGCTGGCGCTCATCATGCGCGCCGAGCTCACGGCCCCGGGCCTGCAGTTCCTGGACGAGGCCACGTACAACCAGCTCTTCACCATGCACGGCACGGGGATGATCTTCTTCTTCGCCTCCCCGATCGCGCTGGGCTTCGCCAACTACCTGATTCCGCTGCAGATCGGCGCCCCGGACGTGGCCTTTCCCCGGCTCAACGCCCTGACCTTCTGGCTCTTCCTTTCCGGCGGGCTGATCGCGTTCAGCGGCTTTGCGACCGCCAGCGGCGCGGCGGCCTTCGGCTGGACCGGCTACGTGCCGCTCTCCGACGCCACCTGGTCGCCCGGCACGGGGCCGAACCTGTGGATCGTGGGGCTGATCCTGTCCGGCACCTCGGGGATCCTGGGCGCGGTCAACTTCATCGCCACCGTCTTCACCATGCGGGCGCCGGGGATGGGCATGTTCCGCGTCCCGATCTTCACCTGGAACATGCTGGTCGTCTCGCTGCTGATCATCCTCACCTTCCCGGTGCTGACCGCGGCGCTGGTGATGCTCTTCATCGATCGGACCGCGGGCGGCGGCTTCTTCGACCCCGCCCAGGGCGGCAGCCCGATCCTGTGGCAGCACCTGTTCTGGTTCTTCGGGCATCCGGAGGTGTACATCCTGGCGCTGCCGTTCTTCGGCATCGTCAGCGAGATCATCCCGGTCTTCAGCCGCAAGCGGCTGTTCGGGTATCGGGCCCTGGTCTTCGCGACCATCCTGATCGGAGCCCTCTCCTTCAGCGTGTGGGCGCACCACATGTTCACCACCGGGGCGGTGGCGACCCTCTTCTTCGCCATCATGTCGATGGCCATCGCCATCCCCACCGGGGTCAAGTTCTTCACCTGGATCGCCACCATGTGGCGGGGGCGCATCCGCTTCCAGACGCCGATGCTGTTCGTGATCGGATTCCTGCTGATGTTCCTGCTGGGCGGCATCACCGGCCCGTTCCTGGCCTCGCCGCCGATCGACTACCACGTCCAGGACAGCTACTACGTGGTGGCCCACATGCACTACGTGCTGTTCGGTGGCAGCGTCTTCGCCGCGTTCGCCGGCTTCTACTTCTGGGTGCCCAAGATGACCGGGCGGATGCTGTCGGAGGGGCTGGGCAGGCTTCACTTCTGGGGCATCTTCATCGGGATGAACGTCACCTTCTTCCCGATGCACTTCCTGGGCCTGGACGGTATGGCGCGGCGCATCGCCGATTACCCGGACAACCCGGGTTGGGCGCTGACCAACGTGGTCATCAGCGGCGGGTCGCTGCTGGTGGCGGCGGGCGTGCTGGCCTTCGTCTGGAACGTGATCTGGAATGTGTTGATGGGCCACGGCCGCGAGGCCGGCGACGACCCATGGGGCGGCAACTCGCTGGAGTGGGCCACCAGCTCGCCACCGCCGCACCACAACTTCACGACGCTGCCGCCGATCCGTTCCGAGCGGCCGGTGTGGGATGCGCGAGAGGCGCGGACCGGCCGTGGCTGAGGAGCTGCGCTTCTTCCTGCGCACCGGGGTGTACGCGGCGGTGATCGCGGTCATCTACTGGTTCGCCAGCTACGACCCGGTGCACGGCACCTACGACTGGGCCGGCACCGCGCTGCTGGTGGCCGTGGCGCTGGCCGGGATCGCGGTCATTGCGGTGATGGCCGTCTTCGCGCGCCGCGCCCTGCATGGCAAGCCGGGGTCGACCCTGCAGGTCCTGGCCCGATGGCTGGGCATGGCCGATCCCGGCGGGCCCGCCGACGAGACGCCGCTGGCCACCGAGCTCGACCCGCTGCCGGCGTCCTCGGTCTGGCCGTTGATGGCCGGGGTGGCGGCCACGCTCATCGGGCTGGGTCTGGTCTACGGACCGTGGCTGTGGCTGCCCGGCGTGGTGCTGCTGGCCTGGACCGTGTGGAGCTGGGTCACGCAGCTGCGGTCGGCTCGGTAGCTCCCTCGGGCGGCGCGGTGGCGGCGGTGTGCTGCCGGAGCGGCAGCTCCGGCAGCCCGACCACGATCAGCGTGATTG
>DASUSP010000251.1:0-9970 GCA_036375035.1 Candidatus Limnocylindria bacterium | reverse complement strand
GGCGAGATCGGCGCCGGAGAAGCCAGGCGAGCGCTTCGCCAGGGCCTCGATGTCCACCGTCTTGTCCAGCGGCTTGCCCTTGATGTGGACGCTGAGGATCTCCTTGCGGCCCTTGATGTCAGGCCGATCCAGCACGACCTGACGGTCGAAGCGGCCGGGGCGCAGGAGCGCCGGGTCAAGGACATCGGGCCGGTTGGTGGCGGCCACCACGATCACGTTGGTGTTCGTGTCGAAGCCGTCCATCTCGACCAGGATTTGGTTCAGGGTCTGCTCGCGCTCGTCGTGCGAGCCGCCCAGGCCGGCGCCGCGCTGGCGGCCGACCGCGTCGATCTCGTCCACGAACACGATGCAGGGGCTGTTGCGCTTGGCCTGCTCGAACAGGTCGCGGACGCGCGAGGCGCCCACGCCCACGAACATCTCCACGAACTCCGAGCCGGAGATGGAGAAGAACGGCACGCCCGCCTCGCCGGCCACCGCGCGGGCCAGGAGCGTCTTGCCGGTGCCCGGCGGGCCGACCAGCAGCACGCCGCGCGGGATCCGCGCGCCCAGCGAGTTGAACTTCTCGGGGTACTTCAGGAACTCGACCACCTCGGTCAGCTCCTGCTTGGCCTCGTCGACACCTGCCACGTCCTGGAAGGTGACGACCGTCTTGTTGCCCAGGAACATGCGCGCCCGGCTCTTGCCGAAGCTCATGGCCTGGTTATTGGTGCCCTGCGCCTGCCGCATCATGAAGAAGATGAAGGCACCGATCAGGAGCACCGGCAGCAGCGCGGTGATCAGCAGCCCGACCCACTGGCCGGCGGAACTGGGCTCCACGGGATTCAGGGCAATGGTCTCCGCGCAGGCCGCCACGCTGCTGTGGCCGGCGGCCTCGCAGATCTGCTCCAGCACGGCGGTCCCCTCCGAGCCGGAGGGCATGATGGTGGTGCGCGTCTCCTGCTCGCCGCTGAGCTTCACCACGAGGCGCTCGCCGTCCATGGTGACCTCTTCCAGCCGGCCCTCGGCCGCGTGGTTCAGGAGCGCGCTGTAGGTGTACTCAGGTTCGCTGCCGCCATCCAGCATGTAGGTCCAGAGCAACGCGAGCCCGAAGACGGCCAGGACGACGAGCAGGACGCTGTTTCGGACGAGTCGGCTGCTCACGGTTGTGTTCTCAAAGCCTCCGTAGTGAGGGACGACGGTGCCCGAAGATCGGACACGCCGTCCGCCTGCGGGGTGCGCAGGCTCGGCAAGTATAGGTGCGCGGTGGTTTCCCCACCAATGCAGGACCGATGCCACCCTGGACCGGTACCCGGTACTGGTACGCGGAATGGGCACGAACGGCTCAATCGAGCGTGATCCGGCGCTCCCTGACCGATGCCACCCGGCCGCCACCGAGCTCGACCCGGAGCCCTCCGCGCGGTCCTTCCGCGGCGTCCAGCAGCGCCTCGATGCGCTCGGCGCTGGGCGCCGGCTCCCCCATCGCCAGGCGCAGAACGCGGCGTCCCAGGGCGCGGGTGGGGGGCTCGCGCCAATCGATTGACCCGTCGTGCCTTCGCCGCCGCTCAAGCTCGGCCGCAGCCACGGTATCCAGCAGCTCGTCGTCGTCGGCGGACAGGCGGGCGAAGCGCGCCAGCGCCTCGACGGCCCCGGGACGCAGCTCCTCCATCAGTGGCAGCAGCTCGGCGCGGACGCGGTTGCGCAGGAAGGCGGGATCGTCGTTGGAGGGGTCGAGCCGGTACGGGATTCCCGCGGCGTCGAGGTGACGGCGCAGCTCCGCGCGCCGTTCTCCGAGGAGCAGCCGCACCACCCGGCCGTTCCGCGCCGGGATCCCGCGCGCCCCGGACAGGCCGCTGCCGCGGAGGAGGTTGATCAGCACCGTCTCGGCGGCGTCATCGGCGGTGTGGGCGGTGGCGATGAGCGCGTTCCGCTCGCTCGCCAGCTCCTCGAAGAAGGCGTAGCGCGCCGCGCGTCCCGCCTCCTCCAGCGAGCGGCCGGTCTCGCGCGCGAGCGCGGCGACATCGGACCTTCGCACGTGGGCGTGCAACCCCAGGGAGTCGGCGGAATCGGCCACGAAGGCGGCGTCACCGGCGCTCTCCGGGCGCAGGGCGTGGTCCAGGTGCGCGACCGACAGCGTCCAGCCGCGAGACCCGGATGCAACCAGCCGCGAGGCGCCGTACAGCAGCGCCATGGAGTCGGGGCCGCCGGAGACGGCGAGGAGGAGCGTGGCGTCATCGGGGACCGACAGAGAGCGGGCACCGCGGTCGACGGCGTCGGCGAGGAGGGTGGTAGCGGAGGGCGGATTCGAACCACCGACCAAGGGCTTATGAGTCCCCTGCTCTACCACTGAGCTACTCCGCCACGGCAACCAAGATTACCCAGCCTGCGCCGCATGGGCAACCGCTGCCGGGCGTCGGCAATCGGATTCTCCCCGGGTCAGCCCGCGATAGTCAGAACGGCAGCGGCCCCGCCGGATCCGGAACGACGTCGTAGATCGGGCTCGCCTGCGGCATGCCGAAGGCCATGTTCAGCGCGGCGACGAAGATGATCACCGCGGCGATCAGGAGCAGGATACGGGCGAGGTCCCGGTACGTGAGCAGGCGGCCGGCGTGCGCCGGCTGGTTGAGGGTCATGCTGCACCTCCGTCCGCCATGGTCGGACCGTGCCGAACGGCCCTCAAGTGCTGGACGTCGCGACTTCGGGGGTCGAGATGCCCGAACGCGCTAGCATCCGCGGCCGATGCGCCTCGGCAGCTATCTCACCCTGCTCCGGGAGAACCCGGCCTTCGCGCGCCTGTACGCCGCCCAGCTGATCAGCTTCGCCGGCGACTGGTTCGCCACTGTCGCGCTGCTCGGCCTGGCGTTGGACCTGACCGGCCTCGCCGGCCTGGCGGCGCTGGTGCTGGTGCTGCAGACCGGCGGGTTCGCCGTGGCGGCGCCGGTCGCCGGCATCCTGGCCGATCGGATCGACCGGCGGCGCCTGCTCATCGCCGCCGACCTTGCCCGCGTGCCGGTGGCGCTGGGGTTCCTGCTCGCGCGTGACGCCGGGACGCTGTGGATCGCGTTCGCCTGCGTGACGCTGCTGGCGGTCGGGGCAGCGGCCTTCGAGCCGACCTCCTCGGCGGCGCTGCCCAACCTGGTCGATCGCCGCCGGCTGCCGGAGGCCAACGTCCTCATCGGTTCGGCCTGGGGCACCATGCTGGCCGTCGGCGCCGGGCTGGGCGGGCTGGTGGCGGTGGCGCTTGGCCGCGACGTGGCATTCGTCATCAATGCCCTCACCTTCGCCGGGTCGGCCTGGCTCATCTTCGGCATCCGCCGGCCCCTGCAGGAGGCGCGCGACGCGCAGGGCCATCACCGCCAGGAGGCCATGCTGGAGTCGCTGCGGCTGGCGGTCCGCTTCGCGCGCGGCAGCCGGCTGGTCACCTCGTTCCTGCTCTCCAAGTCGACGTTCGGGGTTGGCACCGGGGTGGTGGCGCTGCTGGCCGTCTTCGGAACGTCGGTGTTCGGGGCGGGTGATGCCGGGATCGGGCTGCTCTTCGCGGCGCGCGGCCTGGGGGCGCTGGTCGGCCCGTTCCTGGCGCGGGCGCTGGTCGGGACAACGAACCGCGGCCTGCTGCTGGGGATCACCGCCTCGCTCGGCGTCCTGGCCGGTTCATACGCCGTCTTCCCGCTGGCCCCGGGGCTGGGGGCGGCGTCGGTGCTGGTGTTCCTGGCGCACTGCGGGGGCGGCAGCCAGTGGACGCTGTCAACGCTCGGCCTGCAGCGCGCGACGCCAGACGCCATCCGCGGCCGGCTTTTCAGCCTGGACTACGGCCTGGTCACGCTCACGATCGCGGCCTCCACCATGCTTGCTGGGCTGCTGGCCGACGCGGTCGCGCCCTCGGCGGCGGTCTGGAGCATGGTGGCCCTGATCGCGCTGGCCGGCCTGGGCTGGGTCGTCCTGTCGAGGCCGGCCTGGGCCGAGGCGCGAGCCCACGATGCCGAGGCGGCGGTCGCGGCGCGTGACCGGGAGGATGGCTAGAGCGCGGCGGTCAGCAGCAGCAACCCGATCCCGGCCAGCAGCGCCACCGAGTTCTCGAGCTTGCGCGGCATGCTGGTGGGCTCGATCAACTGCGGCAGCAGGTCGCTGCCGGCGATGTAGATGAAGTTGCCGGCGGCGAATGGCACCAGCCAGCTCACCTCCAGCACGTCCGACAGCAGGAAGGCCGAGACCGCTCCCAGCGGGAAGGTGAGCGCCGACGCGAGGTTCAGCAGCAGCGCCTGGCGCGGTCGCCACCCCGCCGTGGCCAGGATGCCGAAGTCGCCGAGCTCCTGGGGCACCTCGTGCGCGGCCGCGGCCAGCCAGGTCGACAGCCCGATCGGCACTCCCAACGTGAAGGCTGCGCCGACCGCCAGGCCGCCTATGAGGTTGTGCAGGGCGTCGGCGGCCAGGATCAGGTAGCCGACCGGCCTGTGCTCGCACTCGACATCGTGGCAGTGGTGCCAGTGCAGGTACTGCTCCAGCAGGTAGAAGGCCACGAAGCCGGCGAGCAGCGCGCCGAAGGTATCCAGGCCCGCGCCCATCGCGGCGATCGCCTCGGGGAGCATGTGGAAGAACGCCCCGCCCAGCAGGGCGCCGGCCGCGAAGGCGACGAGCGGCAGGAGCAGCCGCTCCAGCGTGGCGGTGCGCAGGACCAGCGTGAGGCTGCCGACCAGCGCGATAACGCTCATCGCCGCCCCGCTCACGACGACCCAGGCGAGGGTGGTCACGGACGCACCGCCGGCGGTTCCCTCAGAACCCGAAGTCGGGCTTCATTACCATCAGGAACACGATCGCCACCAGCAGAACGGTGAGGATCATCCCGACGCGCTGCACGGTGGTGATGGCCTTCAGCATCTCGGGTGGCGGCGGGCCGCCTGCTCCCTCGTCGCTCAGGGCGATGATGCGCTTCACGTTGGGCCGCGACACGAACAGCGACAGCCCCAGGGCCAACAGGTAGAGGACGATCGACACCTGCAGCCAGCGCCAGTTCGGGTCGAGGAGCGGGATGTCGGCTGCCCAGATGAGCAGCACCCCGGTGACGAACATGCTGATCGCGAACGGTTCGACCAGGATGTCACCGATCCGATGGCTGACCCGCGTGGCGAAGCTGGCGTGCTGCGGCTCGGCGCCGCCCATGGCGCCGATGATCGAGAAGGCGAAGGTCGGGCCGAAGGCCACGATCGCCGCCATCACGTGCAGGAAGAGCAGCCAGGGAAAGACCTCGAACACCCGTCGCGTCCTCCGTAAGAGCGATTCCGTCCCTGGCCAACTATGGCAGAGCCGGTCGCTCAGCCACGCCTGGCTTCGACCATCGTTCGCAGCCGGGACGCGTCGCGGAATGCCTGGCCGCCGAGGTCGTTGTTGAAGTACGCGAAGCAGGCCACGCCCTCGGACGCCCAGTCAGCCAGTCGGTCGGCCCAGGCAGACAGCGCAGGCCCGGAGTACCCGCCGCCGTAGCGCTCGCCCGCACCGTGAAAACGGACATAGACGAATGGGCCGATTCGCTCGCGCGGGCTCTCCGAACCGGGCATGTCATGCAGGCACAGGGCGAGGTGACCGCGCTCCAGCGCGGCGTACGTGTCGGGGTGATACCAGTCGGGATCTCGCAGCTCCACAGCCTGCAGCATGCCGTCCGGCACGGCATCGGCGAAGGCCGCGAGGCGCTCGGTGTTCCGCTTCCAGCGCGGCGGGAGCTGGTAGAGCATCGGTCCCAGGTGATCACCCAAGCGGCTGGCCCTGGTCCAGAGGCGGTCCAGCGCCTCCCGGGGTTCGCGCAGGCGACGGAGGTGGGTCAGGTAGCGGCTGGCCTTGACCGCCATCAGAAAGCCGGGCGGCGAGCGGCGGGCCCACGCGGCGAAGACATCGGCCCGCGGCAGCCGGTAGAAGCTGTTGTTCAGCTCGACGGTGTCGAAGCGCTGGGCGTAGAACTCGAACCATCGGTCCTGCGGGAGATCACGCGGGTAGAGGTCGCCGCGCCAGTGGCGGTACTGCCAGCCGGAGCAACCGATGCGGATCGCGGCACGGGTCATGGCGGGTGGTGGGGCAACCCTCGGGCCAGGCCCTCGCCCGCCGGGGTCAGCGGCCGAAGAAAAGCTCCATCCACTGCTCGAGCGGCGGTTTCGGCACCTCGGGCTCGGCGGCGGCTGCGGGAGGGGCGGCCTCGCTGCCGGGAGGGATGATCAGCACCCGCTCGCCGGGCCGGCCGAGGTTGGCCAGGCGCCGGGCCTCGGCCGAGATGTACGCGTCCGACTGCAGGTAGGCCAGCTCTCGCTCGAGGGTGGCATTCTCGTCCTCGAGGGCGGCGATCTCGGCCCGGTAGCGGTCCGCCTCCTGGTTGATCGACCACGAGGCGTACACCTGGCGCCCGACCTGGAAGGCCAGGAATGCGCCGATGACCAGCAGCACCACCAGCCACGCGATCCCGCCACGCGAGGCGGGGAGCGTCACGCGCAGCCCCGGCTCACCGGAGCGGGTGCGGGCAGCCGATGCATCCAGGCCGGTCATCGCGCCGAGTCTACCCGACTTATCCACAGTCTCGGAAGGCGGTCGCGACGGGCGGCCCCTATGCGCGTCAGATCTGGACGCCGATGAGCGAGCCGACCGCGAAGGTCACCAGCGCGGCCACGCCACCCAGCAGCACCTGCCGGATGGCTGTCGGCAGCGGCGCGCGGCGGGTCAGCCTGCTGATCCCCAGGCCCAGCAGGAACAGGGCAAAGATGCTGACCGCGAAGCTCAATCCGAACGCCATGCCGCCGGCCAGCAGCAGGTACGGGACCAGCGGGATGGCGGCGCCGATGCTGAACGAGATGAATGAGCCGATGCCGGCGGTCCAGGCCGACCCGATGGAGCGCTCGTCCAGGCCCACCTCCTCGAAGATGAGCAGCTTCGTGGCCGCCTCGTGGTCGGCCAGCACGGTCGAGGCGAAATGCTCCGCCTCCTCGTCGGTGAAGCCGCGCTCGCGGTAGATGTCGGCCAGGATGCGGTGCTCCTGCTCCGGGACATGGAGCAGCTGGTGGCGCTGGAACTCGAGCTGGTAGTCGAGCAGCTCGCGCTGGCTCTGAACTGAGATGTACTCGCCCACCCCCATGCTGAAGGCGCCGGCGATCAGCCCGGCCACGCCGGCCAGCACGATGACGCTGGGCGGCGGATTGGCGCCGGCCACGCCCATCACCAGGGCCAGGTTGGAGACCAGGCCGTCATTCGCGCCGAAGACCACCGGGCGCAGCACCGTGTTGGCGCGCGTCTCGTGCGGGGTGGTCGGGTCCGGAAGCTCACGCGGGTGCAGGAACCAGAACGGCCCCCGGCGCGCGGCGGCGCGGGGGTCGGCCGGAGGATGGGCCGCCTCGGTGTGCATCGGTCCCATGCTCGGCGTGACGTGCCGGGGCACGAAGTGCCGTTGCGACCGATGCCCGGGAGTCGACTGGCCCCATTTCGCGACACCCGACCTGTCGCGTTGCGGTCCGACCCTCTTCCCGCCTGTGCTACCGTCCGTCAATCGAACATCCGTTCTGTTTGGAGGAGCCGATGCTGACCGCCCCGCCCAGCAATGCCGACGAGGCGATCGCCGCCCTGCTCGCCAGCGGCGAGTTCGCCCCGCTGGTGGCGGCGCACCGGATCATGGAGCCTCGCCCGCCGCGCCATGCCCCGTGGCCGAAGGGTATCGACCCGCGGCTTGTGCAGGCGTTGCGGGGCCGCGGCATCGAGGCACTCTACACGCACCAGGCCGCCGCGTACGAGGCCGCCTCGCATGGACGCAACGCGGTGGTGGTCACGCCCACCGCATCGGGCAAGACGCTCTGCTACAACCTGCCGGTCCTGGACGCGGTGGCCCGCGACGAGGCCGCGCGCGCGCTCTACCTGTTCCCCACCAAGGCCCTGGCCGCCGACCAGCTGGTGGAGCTGCGAGCGCTGGCCGACGCGGCCCGGCTGGGACTGAAGACCCATACCTACGACGGGGACACCCCGGCCAACATCCGCAGCGTGGTCCGCGCCGCCGGCCAGGTGGTGATCACCAACCCGGACATGCTCCACTCGGCGATCCTCCCCCATCACACCAAGTGGTTCAAGCTGTTCGAGAACCTGCGCTTCGTCGTCATCGACGAGCTGCACTCCTACCGCGGCCTGTTCGGCAGCCACGTCGCCAACGTGGTGCGCCGCCTGCGACGCATCTGCTACCACTACGGCGCCGATCCCACGTTCATCTGCGCCAGCGCCACCATCGCCAACCCGGCCGAGCTGGCCGAGCGGGTGCTGGAGGCGCCGGTCGAGCTGATCGACGACAACGGCGCTCCGTCAGGCCGCCGGCACGTGCTTGTCATCAACCCGCCGGTCGCCAACGAGCAGCTCGGCATCCGCGGCTCGGCCCTGCTGACCGGGCAGCGCCTCGCCGATAGGCTGATCCGCGGCGGGGTGCAGACCATCGCCTTCGCGCGCTCGCGCACCGCCGTGGAGGTACTCACCAGCTACCTGCGTGAGACGTTCGAGCCGGCGCCGGGCCACCCACACACCATCCGCGGCTATCGCGGCGGCTACCTGCCCAACGAGCGTCACGAGATCGAGGCCGGGCTGCGCGACGGGCGGGTGCGGGGCGTGGTCGCCACCAACGCGCTGGAGCTTGGGATCGACATCGGCAGCCTGGACGCGGCGATCAGCATCGGCTATCCGGGGACGATCGCGTCGACGTGGCAGCAGATGGGGCGGGCCGGGCGACGGGCAGGGACCAGCCTCTCGGCGCTGGTCTGCTCATCGGCGCCAGTCGACCAGTTCCTGGCGGCGCACCCCGAGTACCTGTTCGACAGCTCCCCGGAGCACGGCCTGGTCAACCCCGACAACCTGTACGTGCTCCTCAATCACCTGCGCGCCTCGACATTCGAGCTGCCGGTTCCCGCCGCGGAGCGCTTCGGCCTGGAAGAGACCCCCATGCTCCTGGACGTCCTGGCCGAGGACGGCTGGATCCGTCGCGCCGACGACGACCGCTACTACTGGAGCCACGAGAACTTCCCGGCCAGCGACTTCAGCCTGCGCACCGGGGCGCCGGAGAACGTGGTCATCGTGGACATTACCGGCGACCGGCACCGAGTGCTGGGGGAGATCGACCTGTTCGCCGCCCCCCTGCTGGTGCACCCCAAGGCGATCTACATCCACCAGGGCGTGCAGTACCACGTCGACCGCCTCGACTGGGAGGAGCGCAAGGCCTACGTCACGCGCACCGACGTCGACTACTACACCGATGCCGACCTGGGCGTGACCCTCAAGGTCCTCGAGGTCTTCGAGGAGGCCGATACGCCGCCGGCCGGTCTCCGCCAGCGCGGCGAGGTGATGGTCGCCTGGAAGGTGACCATGTTCAAGAAGCTCAAGTACCACTCCCACGAGAACGTCGGCTGGGGCTCGATCAACCTGCCCGAGACCGAGATGCACACCACCGCCACCTGGCTGGTGCCACCGGCCGAGCTGGTCAACCGCTACGACCGCGACACGCTCGACGGGGCGCTGATCGGCCTCTCGCGGGTGGCGCGCACGACGGCTGCGCTGCTCCTGATGTCCGACCCGCGCGACCTCGGCGTGCTCGCCCAGGTGCAGGCTCCGTTCACCGGGCGTCCCACGCTGTACCTGTACGACGCCGTGCCGGGCGGGGTGGGGCTGACCGAGCGCCTCTTCTCCCTCACCGACGAGCTGCTGCGCGCCTGTCGCGACGCGGTGCAGACCTGCCCCTGCGCCGATGGCTGCCCCGCCTGCGTCGGCCCGGCAATCGAGGTCGGCGTGCGCGGCAAGGAGACCGTGGTCGAGCTGTTGACCGGGATGACTTGACCGATGCTCGGGCAGCGCACGCTTGCCGACCGGCTGGCCACCGTCCGCGCCGCGCAGGGGGCGGCGCCAGGCCCGCGTCCCCCCGCCGAGGATCGGCTGACGACCCTGGCGCGCTGGTTTGATGCCCGCACCCACGTCGTCGAGGGCGGGACGGCACTCGTCGTGG
>DASUSP010000250.1:0-6552 GCA_036375035.1 Candidatus Limnocylindria bacterium | reverse complement strand
GCTGCGCGACCGCGTCCGCGTCGTCCCCGACCATTGCCGCGGGACGGCGCCTCGGCGCCGCCTTCGCGCAGCGCAGCCAGCGCGGCGGCCGCGACGCCCGGGGAAGCCTCGCGGAAGCCGAACTCCGGCACGACCTCCTTGGCGGGCATCTCCGGCGCGCTCATGCCGCGCTGCGCCTTGGCCTCCTTGGAGCCACGGCCGATGCCGGCGATCTTCATGATGTCGATGAACTCATCGGCCACCGCCATCAGGTCGGACGAGGTGTTGGGCCGAAAGCTGATGACCTCGCAGCGCACCCCCTTGTCCTGGAGGGCCTTGATGGCGGGGGCGAAGTCCCCGTCGCCGGAGACGATCACGGCGATGTCCATCCGGTCGGCAAGGCGGAAGAGGTCCACCACCAGCTCGATGTCCAGGTTGGCCTTGACGCGCCCGTCACCGAACTTGCGGATGTCCTTGGTGAGGACCTTGTACCCGTTCTTGTTGAGGAAGTCGATGAACTTCCGCTGGTTCTCGTTCTCGGGATCCAGTCCCGAATAAGCATAGGCGCGAATGAGGTCGCGCCCCTTGGTCGCGGTCTTCAGCAGGGCGACGTAGTCGACGTCGACATCCTGGCCGCGAGCCGAGTAGTAGAGGTTGGCCACATCGACGAAGAGGGCCACGTTCTTGCTCAAGTGAGCGTTCTCCTGTTGGTATGAACTGACGGCCTGCGTCGCGGGAGTCCTGGCCCGGCGCGCCGATCGAATCGGGACGGATCCCTACCCGATGGCGCGGCTCAGCAGCGCCCCTCGGCGCTCGAACCCGGCCGCATCAAGCAGTTCGGGCTCGGCGCTGGCGAGGGGATCAGTGACCTCCACGCGCGCACAGCCTTTGTTTCGAGCCGATGAGACCAGGTGCTCGATGATCGAGCTCCCGACCTCCAGCCGGCCCGGTACGTCCGCGCCTTCCGTGTCCGCAACGTCGACCGTGCCCAGGGCGTCGATGACGCCCACGAACGGGCCCGGCCAGATGGTCGGTCGGATCGAGAGGACCCCTGCACCGATGAGCCGCCGATCCGCCTCGGCCACGATCACCGTCGCGGCCGGAAGGAAGAGCAGGCTTCTCAGTCGATCGGCTCCGTCGCGCTGCTCGCCGGGATCGTTCGCGTCGCGCATGAGGATGCGGATCGCGGGGTCGACATCGGTGAGGCGAGCGCTGCGGACGTGATACTCCACGGGGGCCTCTCGGGAGCGGTTCGCAGCGAGATGGCTGCTGACGTACCCGCAGGAGTCTAGCACGCGGGGCCGCACGGGCGCCTTGAGGCCCTTCGCGCAGCCCCCGTATCATGCGGCCACCCCGCTCTTCGTCGCACCGCCGGCCGCAACGCCACCCGCAGGAGGCCCGATGCCCACACACTCGCGCCTCGCCCCGGTCGCCGCGCTGGCAATCCTGGTTGCGGCGTGCACCGGGCAGACGAGCGTGGCCCCCAGCCCCCCGGATTCGGCTCCGCCGACCGCGACGGCGTCCATGGCGACCGGTCCGCCGGAGGTCTGCGAGACGGACGAGTACGGCTGCGCTGTGGTCCGCGACGGAGACCCGATCCTCATCGGAACGGCCCTCACGTTGACCGGCCCTGACGCCGCGCTCGGCCTGGACAGCCAGTACGGGGCACAGGTTGCCCTGAACCTCCGCGGCCCGGTGCTGGGCCACGAGGTCGAGCTGGTGAACCACGACGATCGCTGCAGCGCCGATGGGGGAACCGCGGCCGCGACGCTGCTCGAGGCGGTCGACGGCCTGGTGGGCGTGGTCGGCACCAGCTGCTCGGCGGCCGCGGTGCCGGCGACGCGCATCCTGGGGGAGCGGGGGATCCTCCTGCTCTCGCCGTCGAACACCGCGCCTGCGCTGACGCAGCCGGACGTCCATGAGCCGTTCTACGCCCGCGTCGCCCACAACGATGCAGCCCAGGCCACGGCGATGGCCGAGTTCGCCTGCTCCGAGCTCGCCGTGGCCAGCGCCGCGACCATCCACGACGGCAGTCCGGCGGCCGCGCAGCTCGAGGCCACCTTCGCGGCCGCGTTCGAGGAGGGGTGCGGGGGGATGGTGACGGCGCGTCCCACCGTCACGAACGGCGAGGATGTGGCCGGCGCCCTCGCCGAGATCGCCGCGTCGGACGACGGCGGCCCTCCCGAGCTCCTCTACTACCCGGTCCCGGCGGATCTGACCGTGACCATCACGCGCCAGGCGCGGACCACGGAGGGGCTCGGCGAGACGTTCCTCGCGGGGATCCTGATCGGGCGGGACGGGCGAAACGGTTCTGAGGTGATCTCTGCTGCCGGCGACGCCGTGGAGGGGATGTACGTCTCCGGACCGGAGCTCGGGTACTCCGGCGAGTTCTACGGCTCGATCTTCCTGGACGAGTACGCCCGCGTCGCCGCGGCCGAGGAGCCGCTTGCCGGCTTCCACGGCCATGCCTACGACGCTGCCAACATCCTCCTGGACGCCGTCGAGGCCGCGGCCATCGAGACCGACGAGGCGCTGTACGTGCCGCGCAGCGAGCTGTTGAGCGCGCTGCACCGCGTAAAGGACTACCAGGGCCTGTCGGGCGAGCTCGGCTGCCGCAGCAGCGGCGACTGCGCTCGCGCATCCATCGTGATCTGGCAGGTGGCGGAGGGCGAGTACCAGCCGGTCTGGCCATGACCTGCGAGTGAACCTCTCGGGCGCGTGTCCCCTACAGACGACATCGGCGCAATCTCTTGCGCCCAATGACAGGGCGCCTATATGATGCGCCCCACCTTTCCGGGGTTGCGTTTGGGAGCGCCGTCCCCGAGCAATTGGAGGAGGACTGAATGTTCAGACACTTGCGGTGGACCGCACTCCTCGCCGTCGTCGCGCTCGTGCTCGCAGCCTGTAACGGTGGCGAGACCACGGCGCCAAGCACGGCGGCGAGCCAGCCAGCGGAAAGCGCGGCGGAAAGCATGAGCGAAGACCCGACCGCCGTCTGCGAGGCTGACGAATTCGGTTGCGTCGAGATCGCCGAGGGCGAGGACATCACCCTGGGGACGGCGCTCGTCATCACGACCGCCGACGCCGACCTCGGCCAGGACAGCCAGTACGGCGCCGTCGTGGCCGGGAACCTGCGGAACGACGAGGGCGGCCTCTTCGGTCGCAACATCGCCTGGGATCACCAGGACGACCAGTGCTCGGCGGAGGGCGGCACCACTGCGGCCCGCGCCCTGGTGGCGGACCCGACCATCGTGGCGGTCATCGGCACCAGCTGCTCGAGCGCCGGCGTGCCGGCGGCCCAGATCACCAGCGAGGCGGGCGTCGTGCTCATCTCCCCGTCGAACACGGCACCCTCGCTGACCGATCCGGCCACCCACGAGGCGTTCTACGCGCGCACCGCGCACAACGACAAGGTGCAGGGTGCCGCCATGGCGACCTTCGCCTGCGAGGAACTGGGAGTGACCCGGGCCGCGACCGTCCATGACGGCAGCCCGTACTCGGAGCAGCTGCAGCAGGTGTTCGCCGACGAGTTCGTGGCGCAGTGCGGCGGCGAGATCACGACCCAGGAGGCCGTGGCTCCCACCGACACCGACTTCCGGACCGTCCTGACCACCATCGCGGCCGGGGATCCGGAGCTGATCTACTACCCGATCTTCACCCAGGGCGGCGCACTCATGACCCAGCAGGCGCGTGAGAATGCCGACCTGGACGGCGTGGAGCTGGCAGGCGCCGACGGCATGCAGAGCCAGACGTTCCTGTCGACGGCGGGCGCGGCCGCGGACGGTGTGTACACCTCCGGACCGGACCTCGCCTTCCCGGGCAGCTTCTACGAGGAGACCTTCCTGCCGGCCTACTACGAGCTGTGCAACTGCGACCAGACGCTGTCGGTCTTCCATGCCCACTCGTTCGACGCGGCGAACATCGTGTTCGACGCGATCGAGGAGGTCGGCATGGAGGGCGATGACGGGACGCTGTACATCCCGCGCTCGGCACTGCGCGACGAGGTGCTGGCAACGTCCGGCCACGAGGGGATTACCGGCACGCTGACCTGCGACGAGAACGGCGACTGCGCCGATCCCAAGATCTCGGTCAGCCTGATCGGCGGCGGCGCGTACGAGCGCGTCTGGCCCTAGGAGTAGTAGACCTGACTCTGGCGCGGGACGGCCGCGCCGGAGCGATCCCAACCAGTGCCGGGTGAGCCGAGCTTCGGCTCACCCGGCATTCATACCCCGCACCAACCCACCGTGAGAGGGAAGATGCGCCTGCGGTTCCCGGAGCGCCTGTCGTTCGTAGACGTCATCCTGTGGGGCCTCCGTGTGGCGATCGTCGTGTTCGTCGTCGCCGGTTCGTACGCGACGCTGTCCCGCGGCCTTCTCGGGCTGGACAGCTGGCGCAACCTCGTGATCGTGGGCCTGGCCCAGGGCAGCATCTACGCCCTCATCGCCCTCGGCTACACGCTGGTCTACGGCGTCCTGTTCATGATCAACTTCGCCCACGGCGAGGTGTTCATGACGGGGACCTTCACCGCCTTTTTCGCGGCGACCGCCCTGGCCGACACCGGGATGCTCAACGAGAATCCGCTGCTGGGCCTTGGCATCATCCTGCTGGTCTCGATGCTGACCTCGATGATCGTGGCGGTGCTGCTCGAACGGATCGCCTATCGGCCGTTACGCAGGGCACCGCGCCTGGTGCCGTTGATCACCGCCATCGGGGCCTCGCTGTTCCTGCAGTACACCGTCCGCAGCCTGTACGGGTCCGGCGTCCGCTCCTACCCGCAGGTGGAGATCCTGGTCGGGACCTACGAGATCTTCGGCATTCCGATCCAGAAGACGCAGGCAGTGGTCATCGTGGCAGCCATCCTGTTGATGGTGGCGCTCTACTTCTTCGTGCAGCGCACCCGCACCGGCCGGGCCATGCGCGCGGTCAGCGAGGACAAGGACGTGGCGGCGATGATGGGGATCAACGTCGACCGCGTCATCGCAACGACCTTCGCCATCGGCGGCCTCCTGGCCGGCGCCGCCGGAATCCTGTACGTCTTCCTCTTCAACGTGGTCTCGTTCAGCATGGGCTTCCTGCCCGGGATCAAGGCGTTCACCGCGGCGGTCCTGGGCGGCATCGGCAACATCGTTGGCGCGATGCTGGGCGGGCTCTTCCTGGGCCTGCTGGAATCGGTGGGCCCGTTCCTCTTCCTGTCCGGATTCGGTGTGCCGTCCACGAACCAGCTGCGGGACGTGGTTGCCTTCACCCTGCTCGTGCTGGTCCTGATCTTCCGGCCCTACGGCATCCTCGGTCGCAAGGAATGAGGGCGGTGTGATGAGCCAGGACATGCTGCGACGCTTCTACCTCCGTGCCGCCGGCCTGGGGTCGCTCGCCGCGGTGGTGACGATCTACCTGTCGCTGATCGGCATGGTGGAGCGCTTCCAGCCACGGAACGTCATCACCGGCGTGCTGACCCTGGGACTGCTGGTCCCGGCAATCGCGGTCCTGATCTTCGCTTACCGCTCGACCCAGCCGCCGAGGGCCTGGGGCGAGTCGCGGCCGAGCGTCGCGCACGTCATCGGTGCGTCGGGGCTGGCCGGAGTCGTGGCGGGGCTGCTGGTCGCCGCATTCGTGATCGTCAACAGCCAGGTGACGCTCTCCGGCATGCTCATCAACGCCACGCCGCGCCTGGAAAACCTGCTGACCGTCGGCACCGGGCTGCCGGCAGGGGCCCTGCTGCAGGTGGCCGCGGGCGCGGCTCTCGGCCTGGCCGCGGCCGCCCTCCGGCTCATGCCCGGTCGGCTGCGCCGTCCACTGGTGACCGGGTTGTTGGCGCTGCTGCTGCTGAGCTTGATGGAGCCGTTCATGCGCGTGGTGCTGCTGCAGCTGGACCAGGCGGGCATCGCCTCCTGGCTGTACCAGTCCGGCGGAATGACGGTACCGGGCGCCGTGGCCACATTCGTGGTGGTCGCCGGAATCAGCGCGGCCTACGCATTCCGCGGCGAGGCGGTGCGCGGTCGGGTCCGCGCCATGCCCTCCAACCGGCAGCGCAGCATCCAGATCGGCGCGTTCGTCCTGGTCCTGGTCGTGCTCCTGCTCCTCCCCCAGATCATCGGCTCGTTCCTGTCCGAGGTTGTGGGAACGGTCGGCCTCTACATCCTGATGGGCCTGGGGCTGAACATCGTGGTCGGCTACGCCGGGCTGCTGGACCTCGGCTACGTGGCCTTCTTCGCCATCGGCGCCTATGCCACGGCCATCCTCACCTCGCCGGTCTCCGCCGCCGGCGTCGAGCTCGGCTTCTGGGTCGCGATCCCGATCGTGATGCTCATCGCAGCCGTCAGCGGCATCCTGATCGGTGCGCCGGTCCTGCGCCTGCGCGGCGACTACCTGGCCATCGTGACGCTGGGCATCGGCGAGATCGTGCGCATCCTGCTCCTCTCCGACGCGCTGCGTCCGCTGACCGGCGGCGCCCAGGGGATCCTGCAGGTCCCGCCGCCGGAGCTGCTCGACATCGACTTCTTCCGGCCCCAGAACCTGTACTACCCGATCCTGGCCTTCGTCCTGGCAGGAGCCTTCGTGGCCACCAGCCTGGCG
>DASUSP010000249.1:0-3654 GCA_036375035.1 Candidatus Limnocylindria bacterium | reverse complement strand
ACCGGTCGTCGGCCGATCCGGTCGCCGCCCGGGTTGGAGATGATCACCTGCCCGAAGCGGGTCAGCAGCGGGCCCAGCAGGATGAACGAGGAGCGCATCTTCATCGCAGCCTCGAGCGGCACGAAGAGCCAGTCCGCCCCGGTGCCCACGATCTCCAGCGCGTCGCCGTTCACGCGGCGGACCTGGAATCCGATGTCGCCCATCGTCTCGCGCATGATCATCACGTCGCTGATCTTGGGCACGTTGCGCAGGACCGTGGGCTCATCGGTCAGGGCCGCGGCGGCCATGAGCTTCAGCACCGCGTTCTTGGCGCCGGCGATGCGCACGCTGCCGCGCAGTGGCACCCCGCCGGTGACGATGAACTTCTGCATGGACCGATGAAGTCTAGCGGCCTCCGCACCGGTCGAGAACGTGACGAATGGCCCTGATGACAGGCTCTGGCGCCCCGGCGGAGTTCGCGCTGCAATTGGACCGATGGACGAGCAGTGGACGGGGGACCCGCGCGCCTGGGCGGCCGAGCCGTTGCGCCGGGCTCTCGACGCGATCCTGTACCGCTGGATCGCCCTCTTCGGGCTGCCGGTGGTCGCGGCGGTGGCGCACGTCGTCGGCGCCAGCCGGGAGTGGGTCGACACGCTGGTACACGTCGGGCTGGGAGCGTTCCTGCTCGGATACATCGGTGTCCACCTGGTCGGGAAGCTGTGGCGACGGCATGGCGCGCCGGACGGCTGGCGGCAGGCCCAGGAGGCCGATCGCGGGACCGTCGCGGTGGCCCGCACCGTGGGCTGGGTGGTGCTGATCGGGGCGGCGTTGGCCCTGGTCTCGCCGCTCGGGACGCTGGCCGATCCGAAGCAGTTCGGGATGGAGATCCTGCTCTGGTTCCCGCTCCTCTTCCCGCTCTACTGCCTGGCGGCCTGGTGCACGATCGACTGCGCCCGGGACCGGCTGGGTCGCGCCGCCGAGGAATCCCGACAGCGCTTCCGAGACTACTGGCGCGACCTGGCGCGCAGCGCGCATCCCGGCGGGACCGCGGCATAGCCTAGGCGGGCCAGGCCTCTTTCCACTCGTGGGGCCCGGTGTGATGCCCGTCGCACAGCCCCACGCGTCCGCCCATGTGCCGGCTGGGCAGGTAGGGCTGCATGCCGGCCTCGAACGGCGTCGGGCCGCGGTTGCAGAGCATGTAGCGGCGCTCGCGAGCCCAGGCGTAAGCGTGCTCGGCGCTGCAGAAGGCGTAGCCCCTTGTGAAGTTGGCGGTCTCGCCCGGCCGCGGGTCGCCGACCAGCCCGATCGGCCCGGACTCGCGGACGACCTCGATCCGCACGGGCAGCAGCGGGAAACGGGTGCCGCAGTGGTCGCAGGTCTGCATCGGTCTATGGGCGCCTCAGCCGAGGTAGTGCGCCCCGTCGTCCTCGCGGTGGTTCGGGATGAAATCCGGGTCCAGGTTGGGGTCCTCGCCCGGCGGCGAGCCGCGGTGCGGCTTGAAGTCGACAGGGCAGATGAACGGGTACTCGCGCCCGATCTTGCGCAGCTCCTGCATGCGCCGATGACCCGGATCGGCCTTCCCCTCCGGCCCGCGCAGGTGGGCGCGCTCGGCCTCGTCCGGGGTCATGCCCTCGTCGCGCGGCTCATCGCTCATGGCCCGATGCTAGCGCAGAAAGCCCAGAATGGCCCGATGCCGCTTCCGCACTGGTTGACCCGCGTCAACCTGGTGATCACGAACCGGCTGACGATGCCGCTGGCCGGCCGGCTGCCCTGGGGCCCAGCGCGGCTAGCCTCGCGACCGGCGTCGGGTGGCGATCCGCTCCCGCATCAGGGCGGTCTGCAGCGCTGCGCGGACGCGGGCGATGTCGACCGGGTCCTTCACCTCGCCCAGCTGTGCCTCGGCACGCTTGCGCGCCTCGGCTGCCGCTGCCTCGTCGATCTCATCGGAGTGCTCGGCCAGGTCGGCCATGATGATGACCTTGTCCGGACGCACCTCGACGAAGCCGCCGGAGATGAACATCAGGGTCTCGGTGCCGCCCTTCTTGATCTTCAGCTCGCCCACGCCCAGGGCGCTGATCAGCCGCGTGTGGTGCGGCAGGATGCCCAGCTCGCCGTCGATGCCGGGCACCACCACCATGTCCACCTCGTCGGTGTAGGCCCGCCGCTCGGGACTCACGATCTCCAGCTGGAGTGGCATCGCTACTTCATCGCCTCCGCCTGCTCGACCACGTCCTCGATCGGTCCGGCCATCAGGAAGGCCTGCTCGGGAAGCTGGTCGTGTTTGCCGTCCAGGATCTCCTTGGCGCCGCGCACCGTCTCCATGCGCTGCACGTACTTGCCGGGGCGACCGGTGAACTGCTCGGCCACGAACATCGGCTGCGACATGAAGCGCTGCAGCCGGCGGGCGCGACCCACGGTGAGCTTGTCCTCCTCGGACAGCTCGTCCATGCCCAGGATGGCGATGATGTCCTGCAGGTCCTTGTAGCGCTGCAGGGTGCGCTGCACCTCGCGCGCGACCGCGAAGTGCTCGTCGCCCACGACCCGCGGGTCGAGCACGGTCGAGGTGGAGGTCAGCGGGTCCACCGCCGGGTAGATCCCGATCTCCACGATGGAGCGCTCCAGGCGGATTGTCGAGTCCAGGTGGCCGAAGGTGGTGGCCGGCGCCGGATCGGTGTAGTCGTCGGCCGGCACAAAGATCGCCTGCAGGCTGGTGATCGAGCCCTTCTTGGTGGAGGTGATGCGCTCCTGCAGGTCGCCCATCTCGGTGGCCAGCGTCGGCTGGTAGCCCACCGCCGAGGGCATCCGTCCCAGCAGGGCCGATACCTCCGAGCCCGCCTGGGTGAATCGGAAGATGTTGTCGATGAAGAGCAGGATGTCGCGGCCCTCGACGTCGCGGAAGTACTCCGCCATGGTCAGGCCCGTCAGCCCCACCCGCTGACGCGCTCCCGGGGGCTCGTTCATCTGGCCGAAGACCATCACCGTCTTGTCGATGACGCCCGATTCGGTCATCTCGCCGATGAGGTCGTTCCCTTCGCGGCTGCGTTCGCCCACGCCGGCGAAGACGGAGTAACCGCCGTGCTCCTGGGCGATGTTGCGGATCAGCTCCTGGATGATGACCGTCTTGCCAACGCCGGCGCCGCCGAAGACGCCGACCTTGCCGCCGCGCTTGAACGGCGCGATGAGGTCGATGACCTTGATGCCGGTCTCGAAGACCTGCGACTCGGTCTCCATCTGGTCGAAGGCGGGCGCGTCGCGGTGGATGGGGAGCATCTCCTTCGACTTCACCGCGCCCTTGCCATCGATCGGGTGGCCCAGCACGTCGAAGACGCGCCCGAGCGTCACCTCGCCCACCGGCACGGTGATGGGGGCGCCGGTGTCGACCACGTCCAGGCCGCGCGACAGGCCGTCGGTGGTGGACATGGCCACGGTGCGCACCCAGTTGTTGCCCAGGTGCTGCTGCACCTCGACCACCAGCGTGTCGGCGGCGGATGCGCCGTCGCCGTCGCCTTTGCCGTCGCCTTTGCCGGCTGCGGCGGTCGAGCGCCGCGCCTCCTTGGGGCGCTTGATCTCGAGCGCGTTGTAGATGTCGGGCAGCTTGCCCGGCGGGAACTCGACGTCGATCACGGGGCCCGTGATCTGGATCACCTTACCGGTCGCCATCGGTGTGTACTTCTC
>DASUSP010000248.1:0-3412 GCA_036375035.1 Candidatus Limnocylindria bacterium | reverse complement strand
CGACCCCAACGTGCAGGCCATCCTGGTCAACATCTTCGGCGGCATCACCCGCGGCGACGAGGTGGCGCGCGGCATCGTGGAGGCGCGCGCCGGACTGGAGCGCGAGGTACCGATGGTGGTGCGCATCGTCGGCACCAACGCCGAGGAGGCGGCCGAGATCCTGGAGCAGGCCCACCTGATCACGGCAACGTCCCTCGACGACGCCGCGGCCAAGGCCGTGGCAGCCGCGAAGGGGGTGCCGGCATGAGTGTCCTGGTCAACCGCGACACGCGGCTGCTGGTGCAGGGCATCACCGGCCGCGAGGGCGAGTTCCACTCCACCGCCATGCTGGAGTACGGCACCAACATCGTGGCCGGCGTGACGCCCGGCAAGGGCGGGCAATCGGCGCTCGACGGCCGCGTGCCGGTGTTCGACACCGTGGTCGACGCGGTGCGCCAGACCGGCGCCAACGCCTCGTGCATCTTCGTCCCGGCCGCCGCCGCCCCGGACGCGATGCTGGAGGCGTCGGAGGCCGGCGTCCCGCTGGTGGTGTGCATCACCGAGGGCATCCCGGCGCTGGACATGCTGCGCGTCTACCACGTGCTGCGCGCCAGGGGCACGCGGCTGATCGGGCCAAACTGCCCGGGGCTGACCAGCGTGGACGAGGCCAAGGTGGGGATCATCCCCGGCAACATCCACCGCCCCGGGCCGGTGGGCCTCGTCTCGCGATCCGGCACCCTCACCTACGAGGTGGTGCAGGCCATGACCGATGCCGGCCTGGGACAGACGACCTGTGTCGGGATTGGCGGCGACCCGATCGTGGGTACCAACTTCATCGACGTGCTCGACATGCTCAACCAGGACCCCGCCACCGAGGCGATCGTGATGATCGGCGAGATCGGCGGGGACGAGGAGGAGCGGGCCGCCGAGTTCTGCGCGCGCGAGGTCCGCAAGCCGATGGCCGCCTTCATCGCCGGCCGCACAGCCCCGCCCGGGCGGCGGATGGGACACGCCGGAGCGATCATCTCCGGCGGTGCCGGGACGGCCGAGTCGAAACGCTCGGCGCTGGAGGAGGCAGGCATCCGGGTGGCCGACTCCCCGTCGCAGATCCCGCAGCTGCTGCAAGAGGCGGGGGTGCGCGGCTAGGGGTTCTGCGCCTCCCACTCCTCGCGCAGGATCGCCATCAACACGCCGTCCTCGAGGCCCCGCGCCCCGCGCCACGAGCTCCGCATGAGGCCCTCATGCCGGAAGCCGAGGCGCTCGTACGAGCGGATGGCCCTGGTGTTGGCGGCGAAGGCCGTGAGGTAGACGCGCGCCAGCCCGACGGTGCGGAACGCGAAGGCCAGCAGGGCACGCTGCGCATCGGTGCCCCAGCCACCGCCGATGTGCTGGTGGTCCATGAAGATCGCCAGCTCGGCATTGCCGTGCAGGAGATTCAGCTCCTTGAGCCAGGCGGTCCCGATGAAGCGGTCGTCTCCGAGCTCGCAGATCGCGAAGTAGTAGCCGTCGCGTCCCCAGCCTTCCATCACCCTGGCGAGCCAGGCCGTGGCCTGAGCGACGCTGAGCGGGCCCGTATAGCCGGCCATGCCGCCCACCTCGGTGTCGTTGATGCCCGCGACGTACGCGGGCATGTCCCGCTCCTCCAGCGGGCGCAGCCACACCCGCTCGCCGCGCAGCAGCGGACGCCCCGGGATCGTGTCCTTGCTCACGGTTCCTCCGCCGGTGCGAGCAGCTCCCACAGCACGCCGTTCAGCGTGCGGGGGTGGACGAAGGCCACCTGCCCGTGCGCCCCGGGGCGCAGCTCGCGGTCGATCAGCTCCGCCTCCGCGGCTGCCAGCGCGGCGAGATCCGACGGCAGGTCGTCGCTCAGCAGGCAGACGTGGTGCAGCCCCTCGCCGCGCGCCGACAGGAAGCGCGCCACGCCGCTCTCGCCGTCGATCGGCTCCACCAGCTCGATGCGCGCGGCCGGCGGCTCCCCGCTGCGCAGGAAGCAGAGCCTGACCTGCTGGGTCTCGAACGTGAAGGGCTGCCCCTCTGGGCTCCAGCCGAAGAGTGCCTGGTACCGCGGCAGCGACTCCTCGATGGAGCGTACGACGATCGCCACGTGATGGACGGCGCCGATGCTCACGGCCGGTACTCGCCCCACGCGTCGCGCAGCGCGTCGCTGATCTCGCCCAGCGTGACGCCGGCCTCCACCGCCACCCGGATGCGCGGCAGCAGGTTCTCGGTCCCGCGGGCCGCCACGCCCAGGCGCTCCAGGGCCGCGGCGGCGGCCGTGCCGTCGCGCGAGGCGCGTACGGCGCGCGTGCGCTCCATCTGGCGGCGCTCCTCCTCGGGGTCGATGGCCTGCGGCTCCGGCCGCTGCTCCTCGCCCTCCTCGGCGAAGGCATTGACGCCCACCACGATCCGCTCGCCCGACTCCACCTGGCGCTGGAACTCGTAGGCGGCGTCCCCGATCTCGCCCTGCTGGTAACCCTCGGTCAGCGCGGCCAGGGTGCCGCCGCGCCGGTCGATCTCGTCGAGGGCGGCCCAGATGCGCTCCTCCAGCGCATCGGTCAGGGACTCCAGGTAGTACGAGCCGGCCAGCGGGTCGACCGTGGCCGCCACGCCGGACTCGTGAGCCAACAATTGTTGCGTCCGGAGCGCCAGCCGCGCGGTGCCGGGCGTCGGCAGCCCCAGCGCCTCGTCCATGGCGTTGGTGTGCAGCGACTGGGCGCCGCCCAGGACCGCGGCGAGGGCCTGCACCGTGGTACGCACCACGTTGTTCTCCGGCTGCTGGGCGGTGAGCGTGGAACCGCCGGTCTGGACGTGGAAGCGCATTGCCATCGATCGGTCGTCACGGGTGCCGAAGCGATCGCGGGCCACGCGCGCCCACACGCGACGCGCAACCCGGAACTTGGCGACCTCCTCCAGCAGGTCGTTGTGGGCGGCGAAGAAGAAGGAGAGGCGTGGCGCGAACTCGTCGAAGGCCAGGCCGGCGGCGAGGGCGGCATCGGCGTAGGCGATGGCGTTGGCGACCGTGAAGGCCACCTCCTGCACCGCGGTGGCGCCGGCCTCGCGCATGTGGTAGCCGCTGATGCTGATCGTGTTCCAGGCCGGCAGCTCGGCGCGACAGTAGGCGAAGGTATCGGTCACCAACCGCATCGAGGGCTCGGGCGGGAAGATGTAGGTCCCGCGCGCGATGTACTCCTTGAGGATGTCGTTCTGGATCGTGCCGCGCAGGCGCGACGGCTCCAGGCCCTGCCGGCGCGCCACCGCCTCGTAGAGCGCAAGCAGGACGGCGGCGGTGGCGTTGATGGTCATGCTGGTGCTGACCGTCGCCAGGTCGATCCCGTCGAGCAGCTCGGCCATGTCCTCGATGGTGTCGATCGGCACTCCCACGCGGCCCACCTCCCCGACCGACTGCGGCGCGTCCGAGTCGAAGCCCATCTGG
>DASUSP010000247.1:0-3595 GCA_036375035.1 Candidatus Limnocylindria bacterium | reverse complement strand
AGGTAGATGAGCACCTGCGCGGCGGCCACGATCCCGGCGCCCAGCAGCAGGTACATGCCGGCCAGCGCGCCGAAGCAGACCATCATGGCGATGGCCGAGTGGATGATGTTGCGCAGGGTCACGACCGCGAGCCCACCGCCGACCACGCCGATGGCGAGCACGTAGAAGAGAACTCCGCTGACGTCCAGGGCGAAACTCCCGTTGGGGTTGTTCCGTCGAGCGCTCAAACGGCCTCGGGTTCTTCGCTCGAGGCCGCGTCCGATTCTAGCGCAGCGGCGTGCCACGGTCCGGGACCCGACGTGGTCGAGCCGTCGTGCCTCCCGTACCGATCTATCGGTAGCCCTGTGTCCGGAGCCGGGCCGCGGGCCACCAAACTGCTGGTCTATCGGTCAGGCGTGAGCACGACGGGTGCATGGAGGCACGCCCCACGCTCCCCACGGACCGATAGACCGTTCGATTCGTGCGCCAGTGCGCCGTCGCGCCAGATTCGAACCGATAGATCGGTCCGGACCGAGCCGCATGTGCCGGAGAGCCCCAGAGGCTGGAGCCTAGTCGTCCTCGTAGACGAAGTCCGTCACCACCCACGGGTGGGCCGAGGCCTCGCGGTCGGCCCGCTTGCCGGGCGGAAGGGTGGCCAGCGGACCCACGCTCGGGTCACGATCCACGACATGCCGGAGATGCGTGGCGACGGCAGCACGCGGCTCGTTCGGATCGTTGAGGCCGTCGCCCACCATCCAATCGCCGTCTGCCGCGTGCACGACCACCAGCGCCGGCAGCTCACCGTCCAGGACGGTGCGTTGGACCACCGCGCCCAGGTCTTCCGGAAACCGGCCCTCCGGGAAAGGCCACGGTACGCGTCGCGCCATGTCGGACACGCCTAGATCTTCGTGGATGCGCCCAACCCACGTCCACAGCCGTCCGTGATGGAACCGATCGGCCCTGTTCGGACGCCGATAAGAATGGCTGGAAGGCGCCGCCGCCTATCCGCCGCGCGACTGAGGCTTCCGTCAGCGGGTTGACTGCGGCCGCGAAGATGGGCCGGTGGCAGCATCCTCGCCCGAGCGCCTGTTCACGCCGGTGTTCATCCTGCTGGCGCTGTGCGAGCTCGCCTACTTCACGGCCGCCGGGCTGACCATCCCGCTCACTCCGCTCTTCGCGGAGGGTCCGCTGGGGGCCGATGAGCTGTGGGTCGGCATCACGGTGGGCGCGTTCAGCGTCACCGCGCTGGTCCTCCGCCCGTACGCCGGCCGGACCTCCGACCGTCGTGGCCGCCGGGTCCTGCTGATCGGCGGCGCCTTCCTCTGCGCGGTGGTGCTCGCCGCGCACGCGGTGACCACCAGCCTGGCGCTGCTCATCGTGCTGCGGCTGCTGCTGGGCGTGGCCGAGGCCTTCTTCTTCGTGGCCGGCTTCGCGGCGCTGGCCGACATCGCGCCGCCGGGGCGGGCAGGCGAGGCGCTCAGCTTTAACTCCCTGGCCCTGTACCTGGGCATCGCCCTGGGGCCGCTGCTGGGCGAGGCGCTGCTGGACATCGGCGGCTTCGAGCTGGCATGGATCGGCGGGGCCGCGCTGGCGCTGCTGGCCACTGGCCTGGCGCTCTCGATCTCGGAGACGGCGCCCGAGCTGCTCCCGGATGCTCCCCCCACGCCGCTCCTCCACCCTGCGGCAGCCGGTCCCGGGCTGGCGCTGTTCACCGGGATCGTGGCCATGGGCGGCTTCCTGGGCTTCGTGGCGCTCCACGCCCGCGACGTTGGCATGCAGAACTCCGCTCCGGTGCTGCTGCTGTTCGGCATGGTGGTGGTGGTGTGCCGAATCGTCTTCGCCCGGCTGCCTGACCGCGTGCACCCGTTCCGGCTGGCCGTCGTTGCCCTGGCCATGGCCGCCGCGGGCCTGGGGGTGGTGAGCGTCTTCCCCAGCGTGGTGGGCCTGCTGGCTGGCGCGGCGATCCTGGCGGCCGGCGTCGCCTTCATCACGCCGGCGGTGTTCGCGGCCATCCTGAACAGGGTCCCGCCCGCCGAGCGCGGCTCGGCCATGGCCACCGCCAGCGTCTTCATCGACCTGGCCTTCGGCGGTGGACCGATCCTGGTCGGCGTCGTGGCCGGGTTCCTGAGCATCCCCGCCGGCTTCGCCGCCGCCGCCGCGGTCGCTGCGGCCGGAGCCATCGGCTCGGCGCTGTCCCTGCGTCCCCGGCGGCAGACGGCACCTACCTGAGCCACTCGGCTACCCCGTCCGACTCTACGTGCCTCCCAGCCCGTCGAAGCGCTGCCGGACGGCGGGAGGCCACCCTGCGGCAACTACCAACCGCCCACGCCTGCGTGGCCCGATACAGCGGGCCAGAACGCACCGGAGGCGGCTGGCGCGTGCCGTTTGGCCTTGTACAGCGGGCCACCGTGAGCGTGAGCCGCACCGCGGCGTGCCGTTTGTGCGAGGGGTGGCCCCATACATCGGGCCATTCCGCGCGGAAGCGCAGGTTCAGGTGCAGGATGGCCCGATACAGCAGGCCACTCACCGCCTAGCGGGTGGGGCGCTCCCGGTCGGACATCTCCAGGATGTCGAGCATCGGCAGGTCGCGCTGGTACTCGCTGAACTCGAACTCCGGGCCGCAGCGCAGCGCGTCGTACGGGCAGGCATCGGCGCAGATGCCGCAGAAGATGCAGCGGGAAATGTCCAGCTGGTAGGTCTCCAGCGTCCGTGGCCGCGGCATGAGGGCGCCCACCGGGCATGTCTCGGCGCAGCGGCCGCATGACACGCACGGCGTCTCGTTGAGGCTGACGTAGTCCGCGGTGGTGACCAGCGAGTCGAAGCCCTTGCCGATGAAGTCGTAGCAGCCGGCGCCCACGATGTCCTTGCAGACCTGGGCGCATCGGCCGCAGTCGATGCAGCGGGAGTAGTCGCGCAGGATGAAGGAGTGCGTCTCGTCGCGACCGTAGCCGTGATTGACGCCGACGTACGGGTTGTCCTGGATCGAGCGCTCGTCGATCGCCATGTTCAGCGTCGTCTCGTACTCGATCGCCGCCTCGCGCAGGTCGCAGTGGCCGATGGCCTCGCAGGTGCACTGCAGGCACCGCGACGCCTCGGCCATGGCCTGGTCGTGGGTGTAGCCGTGCTCGTACTCGCCGAAGTTGTCGCGGCGCTCGTCTGCCTCCAGCTTGCCCATCACCGCGCGCGGCTCCTTCACGTCGTCGGTGAAGGGCACGATGGTCAGGAAGCTGGGCTGCGGCTCCGACACGATGCGGCGCACCTGCGGGTCGTCCAGGTCGTGGCCGCGCAGCCAGTAGTCCATCGCGTAGCTGGCGCGACGCCCCTCGCCGATGGCCTCTACCACGGTCGCGGCGCCGGTCCGCACGTCGCCGGAGGCGAAGACCTTGGGCAGGCCGGTGCGGAAGATGTCGTCCTCGCTGACCAGCGTGCCGCGGCGGCTGACCTCCAGCTGCTCGCGGATATCCTCCGGCTCCGCCTCCAGCCAGGACAGGTCGGGCCCCTGCCCGATGGCGCCGAAGACGGTGTCGCACTCGACCACGAACTCGGTGCCGGGCATCGGCTCCGGGCGGCGGCGTCCCTTGTCGTCCGGCTCGCCCAGCTTCATGCGCTGGAACTC
>DASUSP010000246.1:0-4240 GCA_036375035.1 Candidatus Limnocylindria bacterium | reverse complement strand
CTGGCGGGGTGGCTGTCCGGGGTCATCGGTCCGGCCAGCGTGCTGATGCTGGGCGGGGCGATGATCTCAGCCGCGGGCCTCATCGGGCTCATGGTCCCGGCCATGCGCGACGCGCGCTAGCCTGCTACCCTTCGGCGCGCCGTGGCCTCCATCCTCGACCTGGCGGTGGTTGCCCTCGCCGTGATGGTCTGCGGCACGCTCGGCCTGCTGGCCTGGACCCTGGGTGTCACCATTCCCCGCGCCGCGCGCCGCGCGAGACGGGACGTCACCAACGCCAGGTACCGGGTCGCTGTCGCCGAGGGGCGTCTGCGACGGCTCACCAAAGGAGACCGATGACCGATCAGCAGCGATCCAGCACCGGCTATCGCGGCGCCCTCCCGCCCAGGGAGGACCGCCTGGCGCGGCCGTGGGTGCTGATCGTGATCGCCCTGTTCGTCCTGATGTTCGTCCTCGCGTTCCTGGGCTTCCCCTCGGCGCTGACGCCGGAGCCCACGCCGCTGCCGGTGCCCAGCGCGGGCGCCAGCGCGCCGGCGGCAAGCGGCGCGGCAAGCGGCTCTCCGGCGAGCTCGGCTGCCCCGAGTGCGAGCGACGCCGAATAGGTGTACGGTTAGCGTCCGAGTTCCGCCCCGTTCCCCCACGGAGTCCACGAGTGGCCGCTGACAAATCCGTCCTGGTCGTCGACGACGACGCCCAGATTCGATCCCTGCTCTCCGACCTGCTGAAGTCGAACGGCTACGCCGTCCGCGAGGCGAAGACCGGCGCCGAGGCCGTGGCCGCCGTCGAGAAGCAACGTCCCGACCTGGTGATGATGGACGTCAAGCTGCCGGACCAGGACGGCATCGATGTCCTGAAGGCCCTGAAGCGCGAGCGCCCGGAGCTGGAGGTCATCGTCATGACCGCCTTCGGCGGTTCGTCATCGGCCATCAAGGCCATGGAGCAGGGCGCCTACGACTACGTCACCAAGCCGTTCGAGATCGACGACCTGCTGGCCACGCTGCACCGCGTCTTCGAGCACGCCGAGATGAGCTCGGAGGTCAACACGCTGCGCATGGAGCTGGGCAAGTCGGCCGCCGAGCGCGAGCGCATCGTGGGCGCCTCGCGGCCGATGCTCGAGGTCTACAAGCTCATCGGAAAGGTGGCCGGCTCGGATGCCACGGTGCTGATCACCGGCGAGTCGGGGACCGGCAAGGAGCTGGTGGCCGAGGCACTGCATCGGGCCAGCAAGCGCAATCCGCACCCGCTGGTCAAGGTGTCGTGCGCCGCGCTGCCGGAGTCGCTGCTGGAGGCCGAGCTGTTCGGGCACGAGAAGGGCTCGTTCACCGGCGCCATGACCATGCGCAAGGGCCGATTCGAGGCGGCGAACAAGGGGACCATCTTCCTCGACGAGATCGGCGAGATGACGCTGGGCACGCAGACCAAGCTGCTGCGCATCCTCCAGGAGCGCGAGTTCGAGCGGATCGGGTCCAACGTCCCGATCAAGGTGGATCTGCGCGTGATCGCCGCCACCAACCGCAACCTGGCCGAGGAGGTCGACGACGGCCGCTTCCGCGAGGACCTCTACTACCGGCTGAACGTGATCCACATCGACATGCCGCCGCTGCGCGAGCGGATGGACGACGTCCCGCTGCTGGTCGAGCACTTCCTGGCCAAGTTCCGGTTCAAGCCCGATGCCATCCCCACCACCATCTCGGAGGAGGCCATGGCCCGGCTGATGGAGCACGACTGGCCGGGCAACGTGCGCGAGCTGGAGAACGCCATCGAGCGGGCCGTGGTGCTGTCGCGCGGCAACCCCATCATGCCCGAGCACCTGCCGCTCACCGAGTCGCCGGCGGTCGCCGGCGGCAGGGCCCGGACGCGACGGGCCGTGGCGAAGGCCGAGGAGACCGCCGCGGTCAGCGGCGCGACGGAGACGGGCAACGGCGGGGTGACGGGGAACGGGAAGGGGACGGGCAACGGCGGGGGGAGCACGGCGGGCGCGGCAGGTGCGGCGGGTGCGGCAGGTGCGGCGGGCGCGGCAGGTGCGGCGGGCGGCACCTTCAAGGAGGCTGTCGAGTCCCTGGAGAAGCGGCTCATCGCCGAGGCGCTGGAGCGCAACGGCGGCAACCGCTCCAAGGCCGCCGAGGAGCTGGGGATCTACCGCCGCCTGCTCTACGCCAAGATGCGGGAGTACGGCCTCGGGGAGTAGTTCCCGTCGCTCGGTGCTCGGCCCCCGGCACTTCCTCCCCCGCGCCGCTCACTGTCGCGTTCCCACGCGTTGGGTCTATCGACCGTCGAGGCAGGGCAGGTAGTCCCCGATCGACCCGTCATTCGCTGTCTGTCCCACCGGGTGGTCCGGATGATCGGCGAGGGCCGGCGGGCGAGGAAGCGCGCCGGCGCTCCTCGGCTCCTCCGTCCATAGACCCACGGACTGGGACAGGAGCCGGCGATAAGGCAGCGGTAAGGGGCTCCCCACACAATCAACCGATGCCGTCCAAGGAGCGCCTCGCAGCCCTGGGCACGCGTCGCGGAGAGCGGCTGGTGCGCGAGTTCGCCGACGAGGTCCGCGCGGCGCGCCTGATGAGCGGGCTAAGCCAGCGGAGCGTCGGCTCAGCGATCGGCCTCTCGAAGTCGTCTGTGAGCCGCATCGAGCTGGGCCGCCCGCCACCCGTCGACCTCGTGACGGCGGCGCGCGTGGCGCGGGTCGTCGGCCTGGACCTGAGCGTGCGCTGCTTCCCGGCGGCCGGGCCGCTGCGGGATGAGGGGCACGTGCGGCTCATTCAGCGGTTCCTGGCCGAGCTGCCCACCAGCGTGGCGCGGCAGCTCGAGGCCCCGATCCGGCTTCCTGGGGATCAGCGCGCGTGGGATGTGCTGCTGCTCGCGGAGAGCAAACGGATCGGCGTTGCGGCCGAGACGCGGCTGCGGGATCTACAGGCGCTCCTGCGACGTGAGCGGGCCAAGGCCCGGGACGACGGGGTGTTCGCGATCATCGTCCTGGTCGCGGACACACGGGCGAATCGGCGATCGCTTCAGGAGGCCAGCCCACTGCTGGCTACGGAACTACCGCTTGGCACCCGCCAGATCATGGCGGCAATGCGCCGCGGGATGGCTCCGACAGCAGATGGGGTGGTAGTGGCCTAGCGGAGTGGTGGGATGCCCTCTCCCCGCTCCCAGGTGGCGAGGTCGTGGGCGAAGAGGACGCGCCACGGATCCAGCGCCTCGACCACGTCCATCCAGGACGGGTACGGGGCGGCGTCGGCATCGGTCCGGTAGCCGGCAGCGGCGAGCTCCTGGGCAAGTCGCGCGCGGACGTAGTCCGAGGCGGTGTTGAACGCCTGCCCGGCCAGGACCACGCGTCCCTGGCGGGTCTCGACCACCAGGGATTGGTGGCCATCGGTGTGGCCCGGCGTGGGGATGATGCGCACTCCGTCCCAGACCGGCGCGTCCCCGTCCAGCAGCTCGTAGCGAGCGCCCGGGAACTCGGCGATCCCCGGCAGCGTGTAGTCCTGGACCGATGCCGCGGCGGCGTGCTCGGCCCGCTGCGCCAGGATCGGGGTGTCGGGGAAGCGGGCGTTCCCACCCGCGTGGTCAAAGTGCAGGTGGCAGTTGCCCACCACGGTCACCTCGTCCGGCTGGATCCCCACCGCGCGCAGCTGCGCCTCGACCGGCCAGCGCACGGGAGCCAGCTCCGCGTCCACCTCCGGGTCCTCCCCGATGCCGGTGTCCCACAGCAGCACGCCGCGCGGGTGACGGATGGCGTAGGCGCACACCATCCACAGCCGGTTCACGTCTCCGGAGCGCACCTCCTCGGGACGGAGGTGGAGGTAGCCGAGCCTGAGCCGATGGATATCGGTGGCGTCGATCATCCGCGCACCTTACTGCAGCTGCCCATGACCGATCTATCGGTCGGGAATGCGCGTGAGACGTCCGTCGGGCACGGATCTGATGGTCTATCGGTCAGGTGGACGCACGAGCGGTGCCCCAGGGCACCCGTTACGCTCCCCACGGACCGATAGACCAGCCGGATCAGCGCCTGGAACCGGGCTCAGGCCACATCCGAACCGATCTATCGGTCTTGGGCCGGGGTGGCAGGCGGCGTGCAGGGGAGGGCCGAACGGCCGATGGTATCCTCATCGGTACCCAATCCAGCAATGAAATGAGGGTTGAGCCCAATGTTCAGCCGCGTACGCATCGCGATTCGCTTCTTCTTCCTGGGGCTGGCGGTCGGCGTCCTGCTCGCACCTCGCTCCGGTCAGGAGACGCG
>DASUSP010000245.1:0-9398 GCA_036375035.1 Candidatus Limnocylindria bacterium | reverse complement strand
CGTCCGCGTGAACTTCAACCCGGCGCGCATCCAGCCCGCGGACCTGAATGACCCGCTGGCCTATCCGGTCGAGAGCATCGTCGTCCATCCCGACTTTGCGTTCGGCGGACACGGTATTAACTCGGTCACCACCCTTGCATCGCCGTGGGAGGATATCGCCCTGCTCTGGCTGGTCGAGGACGTAACGGGCATCACCCCCGCCTCGGTTGCCGACCTCCGCTACCTCGACGGCCTCGACCCTTCGGCTGAGACCTTCACCGCCGTCGGATTCGGGTGGGACGGCATGGTGATCGGCAGCTTCGTGTCGCGCGGCGCGTTTGAGAACTCCGTGCCGTCCAACCGGACCTATCGCGAGGTGTCGATCATCGGCTTCGGGCCGTACCCGGACCGTATCGTGATCACGAGCAGCGCTAATTGCCCCGGCGACTCCGGCGGGCCGCTGTTCCACGGACAGACCGTCGTCGCGCTCCATGACTGGACCTTCGGTCTGCGCTGCGAGTCGACGTCAGGCCACTATCGGGTCGACTCGGCGATCGCCCAGGAGTTCCTGGCCGACAACCTGTGACGTCCCCATGCCGCGGGGGTTGCCTCCCGGGCGCCCCCGCGGCCTCCATCGTCCGGCTCATCGACTCCAGGGCCGATGCGGTGACTTCATCGAGGGGTCAGAGCCGAGTTCCCAGCGCATCGGGCCATATGCCACATATGCCGACGAGCAATCGCTGCGGCCACAACTAGGCGTTTTGCCCCGCTCGCGCATCTATTCGGTACGAAGCGCACGCGGCCCATGGCGCGCGGCGAGCGCCGCGCGCAGGTCGCTGCACGATCTCCAAAGGGAGGGGAGTAGCCATGTATCGGGACCCAGCCACATCTATTGTCTCTGACCGAGCCGTCAACCAGGGCAGGCGCCACCGCGTCGGCGGCACGGCGCTTGTGGTCATCCTGGTCGCGGGACTGTCGCTGATCTTCGCTCCGACGGCATCGGCCACTCAGCCGACACGGACCGTCTTCACTCCGGCCGACCATGTCGTCCCGGCCGGATTCGGGTGCGCGTTCGACGTGCAGGTCCAATACGACGCGGACTACCGGGTCATCCAGTTCGAATTCAGCGATGGCCGCGTGATGTTCATCGGCAACGGTGAGCTGACGACAACCAACCTCGAGACCGGAGCCACGCTTACTTGGCAGAACGACTACCAGCGGACGGAGGTCACCGACCCCGCCACGAACGACCTCCTCATCGAGAGCAGTGGACGGGCCGCGCTGGTGTTCTGGCCCGGCGACGTGGACCACAACGGCCAGGTCGTGGGCGAGGACGGCGCGCTGTACGGCTTCGTCGGTCACGTCGAGGCCACCATCGACGGCGGCACGTACGTGCTTACGAACACCGCGCAGAACGGGACGGCGGTCGACCTGTGCGCTTTGCTGGCGGAATGAGCGGATCGGGAGTGGTCGGCTGCCAAAGCCGATCCTGCGGACGCTGGGATCGTTTAGCGGTGGCCCACTCAGGGTGGCGGCCGGCGCCGCCACCCTCGCTCGGCCCCGCACTCACCTTCGTAGGCTACCCATCGCACGGCATCGCGCCCGGCCTCTACCAGGGCTTGCGGTTCTCCGCATCGGTTCCTGGCATTCCGGAGTGCCCAACAGCCCTATTCGGCAAGCCCCCCATGCCCGAAACCGGGTATCTGACGAGGCGCGGTGGGACCGCACACGACCTCTCGCTGACTGACTAGGCGTTCTGCCCCGCTCGCGCATCTATGGGGTATGACGGGTATGCAGCCGGTCAGCACCGGCGCGTTGCGGCCGATGGCGGGAGCGGCCGATGCCGCGCTGGTCACCGAGCTGCACGAGCTGCACGGCGCCGCCCTGTTCGACTTCGCCCGCCACCTGGGCCTGAGCGATGAGCAGGCCGCCGACGCCCTGCAGGAGACGTTGCTGCGCCTGTGGCGCGAGCTGCAGCGCGGGACCCTCATCGAGCAACCCCTGGGCTGGGCCTACCGCACCTGCTACCGGCTGGCCATGGAGCAGCATCGCTGGCGCCGCCAGCTGGCGCGCCTGCTGCCGCGGTTGGCGCCGGATCCGCCCGCCTACGCCGGGCCGGAGACCGATCCCGAGCGGGCCGCGGTGTGGAGCGCGGTCGATCGGCTGCCGCCCCGCCAGCGCCACGCCATCTACCTCCACTACGCCGCCGACCTGCCCTTCGCGGCGGTGGCCGAGATCCTGGACATCAGCCCCAGCGCGGCGCGCACCCACGCCAGCCGTGGGCTGGCCACCCTGCGCGGCGAGCTGACTATCGAGGAGATCACGTGATGGACGAGCAGCGCCTGGTGCGCGCCCTGCGCGCCGGCCCGCCCTTCGCCACCGCCTATGTGGCCCGCCCGCTGCCGCTCGGGGCGCGGCCGGGCAGCGCGGGCTGGGGCCTGGCGCTCCCGCGCATCGCTGTCGTGCTGCTGGTGCTGGCCCTCCTCTTGGCGGCCACCATCGTCGGCGCCCTGCTTAGCGGCCTCGTCCCATCCCCCGCGGCTATCGTGGTTCGGGACCCCGGCGCGGAGCGCTCCTACACCATCAGCGTCGTGTACTCCGACGGTCGGGAAGCGATGATCTTCCCGCGGCAAACGCGTGCGCCGGTCTGGATGGACGACTTCGCGTGGTCCGTCGACGGCGATCTGTTTGCGTTCACCGCCTCGACCCGCAAGACGACAGGTACCGACAACACCGGGCTGTATGTCATGCGGTCGGACGGCAGCGACTTGCGCCAGGTTATCGAGTCGGTCAGCATCGGCGACTGTCCCTGGGCATTCGCCGCCAGCATGCGCTGGGCGCCGGACGGCAGGACATTGGCCGCCTGCACCCGCCAGAGCGCTCCCGGCGATTTCAGCACGCAGCTTCTGGCAATTGACGTTGTCAGCGGAACCTCGACGATCCTGGCCGCCGGCGAGCCTGGGGGGTACGAGTGGTTCGGTCCGTTCCAGTGGTCGCCGAACGGCGAGTGGCTGGCCTATAGGCGCCAGCGGTCTGGCAACGCCTTATGGATTGTGCGTCGTGATGGCTCGGAGTCGCGGCAGCTCGCCGTGCCGGCAGACCCACCCCCCGATGGCGGCGCGCAGCCGGAAGTCTCCGCGTTCGCATGGAGCCCGGACTCCGATGCCATTGCTTTTGGAGACCGCCAGGCCGAGAAGGCCGTCATCGAGATCGTTCGCCTGGATGGACGCCGATCGACGATCGCGCTGGCGTCGCTCGAGCCTGACGTAGCGATCCCAGCGGTCCTCGCCTGGGACCGACCAGACGAGATCGTCTACCTGGCCGAAAATGGCCGCGTTGTCGCCACGACATCAATGGACGGCGAGAGCGGCGAGATCCTTCTCGACTCGGACCATGCCGAGGCTCCGCCGTGGATCGCCACGGATGGCCGGGTCGACTTGTCCCGCGCCCCATGGCTCGCATCGGATGGCACGCTCCAGTGGTGGGAGTCGGGTGAAGCGTCCACGTGCCTCATCGCGGTGGAAGATGGCAGCGTCCGCACGCAGTTCTGCACCCAGTGCGCGCATTATCGGTTGCTGGCTTTCGGGGAGCGCCGATGACTGAGCCGGCGAGCACGCGGTGAACCCAAACGTAACCGGCTGGGGTATTGTGAGGGCAGAGGGAGAGCCGAGCCGCCCGTCCCACCAAGGGGTGCCAGCATCGTGAAGAAGGTCCAGGAACCGGCGGAGCGCGTCGTCGCCAACGTTGAGCGCGTGATTGTCGGCAAGCACGCCGAGGTCCGCATGGCCCTGGTCGCGCTCCTGTGCGAGGGCCACATCCTGATCGAGGACGTGCCGGGCGTCGGCAAGACGATGCTGGCCAAGGCCATCAGCAAGAGCATCGGCTGCTCCTTCCGCCGGGTGCAGTTCACCCCCGACCTGCTGCCGTCCGACGTGACCGGCCTGTCGATCTTCAACCAGAAGACGCAGGAGTTCGAGTTCCGGCCCGGACCGATCTTCGCGCAGGTCGTCCTTGCCGACGAGATCAACCGCGCCACGCCCAAGACCCAGAGCTCGCTGCTGGAGTGCATGGAGGAGCGCCAGGCCACGATCGACGGCGTGACTTACGAGATGCCGTCGCCGTTCCTGGTGATCGCGACCCAGAACCCGATCGAGTACGAGGGAACCTTCGCGCTGCCGGAAGCCCAGCTGGACCGCTTCATGCTTCGCCTGCGCCTCGGCTATCCCAAGGCGATGGAAGAGATCGTCATCCTTGACGAGCAGAAGCGCATGCACCCGATCACCGATATTCGCCAGGTGCTCTCCCTCGAGGAGCTGCGGGTCATGCAGAGCGCGGTGAAGGAGGTCTACGTCGATCAGGCCGTGGCCGAGTACATCGTCCGGCTGTCGACCGCCACGCGGGAGCACCCCGACGTGTACCTGGGCGCCTCGCCCCGCGGCTCGATCAACCTGTACAGAGCCAGCCAGGCGCTCGCCGCCCTTGAGGGCCGGGACTACGTCATCCCGGACGACGTCAAGCAGCTGGCCGTCGCGGTGCTCGCCCATCGGCTCATCGTCAAGAGCCAGGCCTCGCTGCGCGAGATCGACCCGGACGCGATCGTGCGGGAGGTGCTCGGCCAGGTGCCGATCGGCGAGCCGTCCAACGTGACCGCGGGGCCGCGCTAGCACGCGGTCGGAGGCATTCGGCTCATGGGTGGCCTGGCGCGGCAGCTCCGTTTCGTGTTCCTGGGCACGGTGCTGGTCGTCGCCGCATTCAGCACCGGGATCAATTTCCTGTTCTTCCTCGTCTATCTGTTGGGCGCGCTGCTCCTGGCCGCGTGGTTCTTCGCGCGTCGCGGCCTGCAGGGCCTGCGCGCCGGCTACTACGTCCTGAACCCGAGAGCGCAGGTGGGCGAGGTGCTGCAGGCCATCTACCGGGTCGACAACGACACGCGTTGGGGAAAGCCCTGGGTCGAGCTCTGGAACGAGTCGACCCTGCCCGCTCCGCTGCCGGGGCGGGTCATCGGGGTGAAGGCCGGCGCCAGCCGCCAATGGCTGGCCAAGGTGACCCTGCTGCGGCGCGGGTCGTTCCGGCTCGGTGCCCTGCGCGTGCGGACCGGCGATCCCTTCGGGCTGTTCACCACGGAGATGGTGGTCGGCCAGCCGACTTGGATCGTGGTCTTCCCCAAGGTGCACCCGCTGCCTCACTGGCGCCTGCCGCCGTCGCCGGTGGACGGGACACAGCCGTCGCGGCGTCGCTGGGAGGCCGCCAGTCCCCTGGTTCGCAGCATCCGCCCGTACGTCCACGGTGACGCCATCAACCGCATCCACTGGTTGTCGAGCGTGCGGCACAACGAGCTGCAGGTGAAGGAGTTCGACCTGGAGCAGACCGCCGACCTGTGGATCGTCCTGGACCTGGAGCGCTCGGCGCATGCCGGCACCGGCGACACCTCTTCAGTCGAGGCCGCGGTCACCGCGGCGGCATCGATCGCGGTCCAGACCCTCGCCGAGAACCGCGCCGTGGGGCTGACGGTCTCGAGCCGCCGGCAGCACGTCCTGACCCCCGACCGCGGGACGCGGGTCGAGCAGAAGATCCTGCACCTGCTGGCCAACGTCCAGGCCGATGGGACGCGGCCCCTGGCCGAGGTGCTGCTGAACACCCTGCCGCAGCTGCGTCGCGGCATGAGCCTGTGCCTGATCACCGGGTCGACGGACCGGGAGTGGGCGCGCGCGCTGGCCTCGCTGCGCCGGCGCGGTGTGGCGACGGTTGTCGTGCTCCTGGACCGCTTCGCCTTCGCGACCCCGGATCGCGCGCCTGACACCGAGCCTGAGGACACCCCGGCCGAGCCGGAGGGCCGCGCCGAGCTGAGCGCCATGCGTCACGCCCTGGCCGAGTACGACATCGGCTTCTATCCCGTCGAACCGGGAGACGAGCTGAGCGAGGCGCTCGGTGGAAGGGAGCGGGTCCGTGCCTGACTGGCTGAGGCGTTTCCTGCAGCCGCGGGAGGGGTGGCTCGCGCTGGCCCTTCTCCTGGTCATGCTGCTCAGCCTCGGCTGGTCGGTGCAGCGTACCGGCTGGATCGAGCAGACCGAGTTCCTGGTGCCGATCGCCTTCTGGGCGGTGGTGCTCGGCTCGATCCTTGGCCTGACCCGTCTCTCGGTGGTCGCGGTCGTGCCGCTCGGCGCGCTGGTCGGCGCCGGGTTCCTGCTGTGGGCCATCGGCGGGGAATACTTCCCCGAGGCCGGCCAGGTCGACCGCCTGCTCTTCCTGCGGCAGGAGACGATCGACTGGGTGCGGATCCTCCTGGACCGCGGCTACGGGCCGCAGCTGGTCCCGTACGGGCTCGCGTTCGGGGTGGTCATGTGGGTCACCGCCTTCATGGCCGGCTATGCGATCTACCGCCACCACCGGGTCCTGGACGCCATCCTGCTGGTCGGGGCGCTGCTGATCGCCAACATGTCGGCGACCCTCACCGATCTTTTCGGTTACCTGGTGCTCTTCATGCTGGCCGCGCTGCTGCTGTGGCTGCGCACCGCGCTCATCGGGCGGGAAGAGGGCTGGCAGCGACGCCGGGTGAACGAGAACGCCGAGGTGCCGGCGGCGATCATGCGCTCAGGGGTGGTCTTCATAGCCGGCAGCATCGCCCTGGCCTGGGTGCTCACCACCGTGGCGGTGGCGGCGCCGCTGACCGCGGTCTGGAACAACCTGGACAACGTCTGGCGCGACACGCGCGATCAGCTGGACGCGCTGTTCGGCGGCCTCTCCAACCCCGAGGCGCGCATCAGCGGCGCCACCTTCGGCAACGCCTTCCGCATCGACGGCAGCTTCGTCAGCAGCGACGACCCGGTGCTGACCATCGCCGCGCCGCGCAACTTCTACCTGCGCACGACCACGTACGACCGATACACCGGCCACGGCTTCGCCCGCAGCTCAGCGGAGGAGCGCCGCGTCCCGGCCGGCGAGCTCATCTTCCCCGACTACACGCCGGAACAGCCGCTGGTCCTTGACGTCTTCGACCGCGAGACGGTGTCGATCGTCCACGCCAAGTCGCTGGGCGGGGCTCTCTTCACGCCCGGCTTCCCGGTCCAGGTCACCGTGCCCAGCGTCGTCCTGGAGACCGGGGGTATGCCGATCCTTGGCGGGCTGGAATCCGCATCGTCGGTGCCTGCCGGGACCGGCTACGTGGTGACCGCCCTGATCAGCAAGGCCACCAAGGCCCAGCTCGGCGCCGCCGGGCAGAACTACCCATCGGAGATCGCGGCCACCTACCTGGGCACCGAGGGCGTGACGACCCGCACCCGCGAGCTGGCGCGGCAGATCGTCATCGACGCCGGTGCCCAGAACCCGTTCGAGATGGCCGAGGCCCTGGCCGACTTCCTGCGCACCGATTCCACCTTCCGGTACAACACCACGGCCCCAACACCACGCGACCCCAACGCGGACATCGTCGACTTCTTCCTGTTCGACCCCAACGGGCGCGTCGGCTACTGCGAGTACTACGCGACCGCCATGGCGGTCATGGCCCGGACGCTTGGCCTGCCATCGCGCGTGGCGGTCGGCTTTGCCCCCGGCGAGCCGATCTCGAGCGCCGGTGCCGATCGCGAGTCGAACGCGTACCAGGTCCGCGAGCGCAACTCCCATGCGTGGGCGGAGGTCTACTTCCCCGGCTACGGCTGGGAGCGCTTTGAGGCCACCAAGACCATTGCGCCGGTGACGCGGCTGGCGGGCGAGGCGCCACGGCCGGGCGCCAGCGGGGGAGCGCTGCCGTCCTTCCCGCCGCGCCTCGATCCCGACGACCGCGGCAACATCAGCGAGCTGGAGTCATTCGAGCCGGCGCCGGAGGGCTTCGGGCCGCGCGACGAGGGGCCTCCGGCCGAGACCCGCGGCGGCAATCTCCTCCTCATCGCCGGGATCGTGGTACTCGGGCTGGCGGTGGCCGTATGGCGGCTGAGCCGGGTCAGGCGGCGGCTGCGCTTCCTGGCGCCCGGCGAGCGGCAGTGGTTCCGGCTGGCGCTCGCCGCCGAGCGGGCGGGGGTGGGACAGCGCCCCAACGAGACGATCTACGAGTACGCCTCCTGGCTCGAGGAGCAGATCCCGCGGCACAGCCCGGAGATCCGGACCATCGCCGACGGTAAGGTCTGGCAGAGCTACTCCGGGCGGTCGATCTCCGGGCAGGCGCTGGCACGCATCGAGGCCGCCTGGAAGCGCCTGCAGCTGCCGATGGTCTGGCTCGCCATCCGGCGCCGGGTCTCGTCGCTGCTCCCGTCTCGCCGGCGTCCCTGAGACGCGCCCGGCCCGACGGCGGGCTAGAGGGCGAGGGGCTCGCCTTCCGACTCGTCCACGTGCTGCGCGGTGCGTCCCAGCAGGTGGGCGGTGTCGTTCCAGCGCACGAGTCGCCACGGCTCGCCGGGATCGTCGCGGCGAAGCTCCGAGAGGGAGGCGTTGTCGACGTCCATTGCCCACGCTCGTCGGCCATCCAGGCCGAGCAGGTGCCGCGCGGCCAGTCGCAGGATTCCCCCATGCGACACCAGGCAGGCCGCGGGACCCGCGGTGGCTGTGAGCTCGTCCAGGACGGCAGATACGCGCTCCAGCGCCTCCTCGATCGTCTCCGCCCCGGGCGGCTGCTCCTCGCCGGCCCGCTGCCGCCAGGCGGCGTACCGTTCCGCGTCGTCGACGGCCAGCTCGGCGTGGGTCCGGCCTTCCCACTCCCCCTGGCCGATCTCCATCAGCCGCTCGTCGACCTGGACCGATGCCGATAGGCCCTCGCTGGTCAGCTGCCGCGCGATGATGGCCGCGGTGTCCGCCGCGCGGGACAGGGGCGAGGTCACGGTCCTGAGGCCGGTCTCGCCGGCCGCGGCCAGGCGCTCGCCTAGCAGGTGCGCCTCCAGCCGGCCGTCGTCGGCGAGCGGCGCGTCCAGATGTCCCTGGAAACGTCCCTCCCGGTTCCAGGTGGTGACACCATGCCGGACCAGCAGCAGCCGATCGGTCACCGGCCCGCGGCGGCCAGCGTCGCCTCTGCCGCGGCCGCGGGGTCCACGGCGTGGCCGGCGTCGGCGAGCGTCTCGCCCATGAGCCGCACCGCTTCGGCGAGCTCATCGGCCCCGACCATGCCCATGTGCCCGAAGCGCAGGATGCGGCCCGCCAGCTTGCCCTGGCCGCCCGCGACCACGAGGCCGCGGCGGCGCATCTCGGCGTTGAATGGCGCCCACTCCAGCCCCTCGGGCAGCCACGCGGCGGTCACGGTCGGGGAGCGATGGCCCTGCTGCGCAACAAGCCGCAGCCCCAGAGTCTCCAGACCGGCCTGCGCGCCGGCGGCCACCGCGCGGTGGCGGGCCCAGGTCGCCTCGCGTCCCTCGTCGCGCAGCCGCTGCACGCCCACCCGCAGCCCGAACAGCACCGAGACCGCCGGCGTCCAGGGCGTCTGGCCCTTCTCGGCCCAG
>DASUSP010000244.1:0-7207 GCA_036375035.1 Candidatus Limnocylindria bacterium | reverse complement strand
GGCGACCTCCTGGCCCATCGGCTGGAGGCCCTGGACGCCACCGCGGTGAGCCTGGCAATGGACAACCAGATGCCGATCGTCGTCTTCGACATGACCCAGCCGGGCAACATCGTCCGTGCGGTTCGAGGCGAGCCGATCGGGACCCTGATCGCTGGGGAGGTGAGCTGATGGTCCACGAGGCCCTGACGGAGATCGAGCCGAAGATGCAGCGGGCGGTCGAGGCCATGGAGCGCGACTTCGCCGGCATCCGCACCGGGCGGGCCTCGACCGCGCTGGTCGAGCGCATCACGGTCGACTACTACGGGACCGCGACGCCGCTTAATCAGATTGCGGGCATCAGCACGCCCGACGCGCACCTGATCGTGATCCAGCCGTGGGACCGGTCGGTCCTGTCGGCCATCGAGAAGGCTCTCATCAAGAGCGACATCGGGCTTACGCCCAACGTCGACGGCACGGTGGTCCGCCTCAACGTCCCGCCGCTCACCGAGGAGCGGCGCCGGGACATGGTGAAGCAGGTCCGCCGCCGCGCCGAGGAGGCGCGGGTGGAGATCCGCAATCATCGCCGCGAAGCCGCCGACGCGCTGAAGAAGGGCCTTCGCGACGGCGAGCTCTCCGAGGACGAGGAGCGGCGCGAGCTCGACTCGTTGCAGCGGCTGACCGACCGCTTCGTGGACGCGGTGGACAGCCGCGCGGAGCGGAAGGAAGAAGAAGTGATGGAGGTCTAGGCTGCCTCCGGCCGCCACGCCTCGTCACGTTGCGATCATCGCCGATGGGAATCGGCGCTGGGCCCGCGCCCGCGGGCTGCCGGTGATCGCCGGCCACGTCCAGGGCGTCGAGGCCATCCGCCCGGTCGTGCGCCGCGCCCGCGACCGGAACGTCGAGACCCTGTCGGTCTACACATTCTCCACTGAGAACTGGAGCCGCCCCGACGAGGAGGTCGCGGGCCTCTTCGGCCTGATCGACGGCGCCGTGCGCCAGCACACCGACGAGCTGATCGCGGAGGGCGTACGCGTCAACGTCATCGGGCGGCTGCACGAGGCCCCGCCGGACATCCAGCGCTCGATCCGCGCCGCCGAAGAGCGCACACGGGGTGGCACCCGTCTGACCCTGAACATCTGCTTCAACTACTCGGGCCGCTCCGAGATCATCGACGCGGTGCGGGCCCTCGTGGCCAGCGCCGCGGAACCCGCGGACGTGGACGAGGCGCACCTGGCCGAGCACCTCTACACCGCCGGCCAGCCGGACGTGGACCTGCTGATCCGCACTGGCGGGGACCGCCGGACCAGCAACTTCCTGATCTGGCAGGCCGCCTACGCCGAGCTCGTCTTCTCCGACAAGTTCTGGCCCGACTTCACGCCCGATGACTTCGACGCGGCCCTTGATGACTATGCGCGCCGCGAGCGGCGGTTCGGTGCCTGACCGATGCTGAGGACGCGCGTCATCACCGCCGCCATCCTGGCGCCGGTGGTGCTCGCCGCGATCCTCCTCGGCGAGCCGTGGGTCTCGCTGCTGGTGGGGCTCGTCGTCTTCCTGGCCCTGGTCGAGCTGATCGCGCTGCTGGACGCGGCGGGTTTCGAGCCGCCACAGGTGCTTGGCCTCACAATCGGCGTGGTCGTGACGGGGGCGATCCTGCTGGCAGTCAACGAGCGCGGCCTGGGCGGGCCGCTGCTCGACCTGGTGCGGGCCGCGCAGCCGCTGGGGCTGCCGCTGATCGCCTTCGTGCTCGGCACCCTGGTCCTGGCCATGGCCGCCTTCATGCGCGGCGACCCGCGGGCCGGGTTCCTCAGCTGGGCAACCTCGACGTTCGGAATCGCCTACGTAAGCCTCCTGACGCCGTTCGTGGTGGTGGTGGCGCACCTGGCGCCGTTCGACGGGAGCGCCTCCACGGCCGTCGGCGCGCTGGACCTGCGCTCCGGGTCGGCCTGGGCGCTGCTGCTGGTGGCGCTGGTGTGGGGCTACGACACCGGCGCGTACTTCACCGGTCGCTGGCTCGGCCGCCGCCGCCTGATCGACCACATCAGCCCGTCCAAGACGGTCGAGGGCGTGTTCGGTGGACTCGTGGCCGCGACGCTGGCCGCTGGCCTCGGGACCTGGCTGGTGGGGCTGGAAGCGTGGCACGCGCTGGTGATCGGTCCATTGGTCGGGCTGGCGGCACAGGCCGGCGACCTGGCCGAGTCGCTGCTCAAGCGCGCAGCGGGACGCAAGGACTCCGGCTTTCTGATCCCCGGGCACGGCGGCATGCTGGACCGGATCGACTCGTTCCTGTTCGCCGCCCCGGTGCTGGCCGGCTACGCCATGCTGGTTGCCGGCAGGGTCACGTGACCGGCATCGCGATCCTCGGCTCGACCGGCTCGATCGGGCGCCAGGCGCTGGAGGTGCTGGCGGCGCACGCCGACCGCTTCGAGGTCCTCGGCCTGGCGGCGAGGCGGGGGAGCGATGAGCTGCTGGCCCAGGCCTACGCGCACCCCGGGGCGCGCATCTGGTGCGCGACCGGCCGGCCGGAGTCGATCGAGTCCGGCCGCTGGGCCGACGGCGGGCTGGAGGAGCTGGCCACGGCCGACGGGGTGGAGATTGCGCTGGTGGCAACCACGGGTATGGCAGCACTGCCGGCCGTGCTGGCCGCGCTGGCCGACGGGCGTCGCGTGGCGCTGGCCAACAAGGAGACGCTGGTGACCGGTGGCCACCTGGTGGCCGCCGCGCTCGACGCGGCGGGCGGCGATGCGCTGGACCGGCTGCGCCCGGTCGACAGCGAGCACTCGGCCATCTGGCAGTGCCTGCTCGGGGAACGAATCGACGATGTCCGGCGTCTGGTGCTCACCGCGTCGGGTGGACCGTTCCGCGATCGCGCCCCGCATGAGCTCGGGCCTGTGACGCCGGAGGAGGCGCTCGCTCATCCGACCTGGCGCATGGGGCCGAAGATCACGATCGACTCGGCCACCCTGGTGAACAAGGCATTCGAGGCGATCGAGGCCCGATGGCTGTACCGCCTCCCGTACAGTAGGATTGACGCGGTGATCCATCCCCGGAGCATCGTCCACTCCCTGGTGGAGTTCGTCGACGGCTCCTACAAGGCCCAGCTCGGGGTCCCCGACATGCGCCTCCCCATCCAGTACGCCCTGACCCACCCGGCACGCCTGCCCTCGCCCGCGAGGAGCGAGGCGCCGGAGGCGTGGGGTGCGCTCGAGTTCCTTCCGCTGGGCCAGGACCGGTACCCGGCCTACCGTGCCGTGCGCCGCGCGGCGGAGGCGGGAGGCAATCGCGGGACGATCCTGAACGCCGCCGACGAGGTCGCGGTGGAGGGGTTCCTGCGCGGCGCCATCGGCTTCGCACGGATCGCCGAGGTCATCGACGCCGCGGTCGAACGGTGGGGGAGTGATATCGAGCCCGGGCTGCCGGAGATCGTGGCGCTCGACCGCGAGGTGCGCACCACCCTGGCAGCGGAGCTGGGGACGGCAGCCTGATGGAAGTCCTGAGCACAGTCCTGGCTTTCATCGCGGTCCTGGTAATCCTGGTCCTGGTCCACGAGGTCGGCCATTTCGTGGCCGCCAAGCTGTCCGGCATCACGGTCCAGGAGTTCGGCATCGGCTTCCCGCCGCGGATCACGTCGGTGGTCTGGCGCGGGACGCGCTACTCGCTCAACTGGATCCCGCTGGGCGGGTTCGTGAAGATGCTGGGCGAGGACGGCGAGGGCGAGGCCAACAAGCTGCGCGACCGTGGGCTGTCCGAGGCGGCGGTGGAACGTGCCATGGACGGTGCCTTCAACCGCAAGCCCGTGGTCGTGCGCATCGCGGTGCTGCTGGCCGGCGTGGTCATGAACTTCCTGCTGGCCGGCATCCTCTTCGCTGTCGCGCTGGGCATGCCGGTGCCGCAAGGGCGCGGCCCGCTAACCGTGACCGACATCCAGCCTGGAAGCCCCGCCGCGCAATCCCTGCGCGTCGACGACGTCATCGTGGCGGCCGACGGCCGCAGCTTCGAGATCTCCAGCGAGCTGACCGCCTACGTGCGGTCGCGCGCCGGCGAGGAGGTCGAGCTGACCGTCCTGCGCGGCGGCAGCGAGATCACCGTCGGCGTGGTCCCGCGGCAGCTGACCGAGGCGGAGCGCCTGCGCGGCGAGGGACCGGTCGGTTTCAGCTACGAGCCCCAGGCCTTCGTCGAGGTTCCCTCGCAGGTGTCCGGACCGGTCGAGGCGGTCGGCCGCGGGTTCTCCGAGGCGGCCAACCTGGCGTGGCGCATTCCCGGCGGCCTGGCCGATGCGGTGGGCGGATTGCTGGGCCTGAACCCCAATGGCAACACTGCGGTCGGTCCGATCGGCATCGCCGAGGAAACCGGACGCATGCTCGAGGCCCCGCTGGTCAGCCAGCTCATCTTCGTCGGCCTGCTCTCGGTCAACCTGGCAGTCCTCAATGTGCTGCCCTTCCCGCCACTCGACGGCGGGCGGATCCTGGTGGTGCTGGTGGAGGCGCTGCGCCGTCGCCGGCTCCCCGCCGAGCGCGAGGCGCTGATCTACCTCACCGGGTTCATGGTCCTGATCGCGCTGGTGATCCTGATCTCGATCCAGGACGTGCAGCGCCTCATCGAGGGCTGACCCGCGCACGAAATGCTGCCCCGGCGACGACCGAGGGTCTGAGTAACCCGTTCTGCAACCCCAGTGGGGGACGCGACGCCCACCTTGGCCCTACCCCAGCAGCAGCCAGGCCACCTTGGTGCCGCTCGACCGCGAGCTGCTCATTCTGATGGTGAAGGTGTCGTTGGTGGCGTTGGTGGTGAACCACAGCGCTCGGCTGCCGATGTTGGCCCTGGGGGTGAGCAGCACGAATGAAGCCGAGGTCACCACCACGCCCGGCGTGACCGTCCTGCTGGTCTCGCCGGCGGCGATCGTCGCCACGCCGCTGGTGCTGAGCTTGGTACGTCCCGCGGCCTGGAGTGCGAAGCCGCCGCCGCTGGCCGCGAAGTAGCCGCCGACTCCGGTGGTGGCCTGGCCGTAGACCCCGCGCCCGGCATTGGCCCGACCCCAGACGCCGCGGCTGCCGCTGTCCTGGTGGGCCTCGCCGTAGACCCCGGTCTTTGGCTTGGCGGTGGGGATGGGCAGATCCTCACCGCTGTAACCGAACACGGCCGTGCCGTTCAGCGCCTGGAAGGCGTGCACCGCGGGCTGGCCGGTGGCATTCGAGAAGGCCAAGACACCGATCCCGCTGATGCTGATGCCAGAAACACCAGCGCCCCACGTGCTCTCTCCTTCGAGCCCGGCACCTGAGTAGCTCTTGCCGTAGATCGCCCTGCCGCCCGTGGTGCTCTCAGCCGCGAAGACGTCGTTCCCGTTCGACTGGTTCGTGATCGACGTGAGCGTCTCCGCGGTGCTCAGCTCGCTGCCGACCGTCACGGTCTCGCCGTCAGCACGCACCGGGCTGGCACGGCCGACGGCACTGACAGCCCAGGCGCCGAGGCCACCCAGGACCCCGGCCAGCATGGCGCGGCGCGACCTGCGAGTGGATGGAGCGGAGCTTACCGGCGCGGTCATCGGTGACCCTCCCTTGCTTCGCCATCGGGGCACGTCGCCGCGGCGGGCGACGCGCGCACGTGGTGTGCCGATGCTGCGCAGCGCGGCGAATGACGCCCAGAGCCACTTGTCCCGACAACGACTGGTCCGGCCTGGCGGTCCCGAGGGGATGCCCGGGGGGTCGCGGCTGTGGACAGGTGGTGGATACGTGGCGGCGGTTGCCGCGCAGCTCGTGGACAACGGGCTGGACCAGGCTGCATGGACCCGGTACGTTACGGACTCGGCGGGCGCCGGAGAAATCGCTCGACCGATCACCGGAGGTGTCACTGGAGCGGACACCCGAGGTGGCACCCGATCCAGGCCAACAACGTATCGGCAAGCCGGGTTGGCTGGCGAACCGATACAACACCCGACCTTCGCACGGTAACGTCGCAGGCACGGGGCTGGGCACGGGACCATCCGCGGGACTCGCCACCGGACCATCCACCGGAGTCGGGCGCGGGAGTTACTCCGGCCTCCGCCGTCTCTGTAGGCCTCCCCCTCGGCTCAGGCCTATGCGGACGCCGGACCGTGGCCCATGAGCCACTGCGACCCAGCGGCGTTATCGGTGCGCCCAGCACGTCGCGCGCCGCCCCGGTCTGAAGCTCACCCTGTGCTCTCCGGCCCATGGCCGGTTGGTGCTCGGCGGGCACGGCTGGTATACTCCGGGACGGTTTCGCCGACCGTAGACGTGCGAGCCGAATCGATACTGACTGAGGGAAAACGTGGGTCGGTTCGCCATCCCACGTTTTTGTTTCTGCCCGCAAGGGCGCGAGGTGCGGACGTGAATCGAGACTTCATCGGAGCTCTGCTCCAGTTGAACGCCGAGAAGGGCGTGCCGCAGGAGATCCTGATCCAGACCCTGGAGCAGGCCATCGAGTCCGCCTACCGTCGCAACGCCGACGCGCCGGAGAACGTGGTCGTCAAGGTAGACCCCGAGAGCGGTCAGATCAGCGTCTACCGCGAGTACGAGGTGGTCCCGTCCGAGGACGAGATCGAGGACCCGGAGCTGCAGATGGTCGTGGCCGAGGCCCAGAAGATCGACTCGGCGACCGGCGTCGGCGGCAAGGTCCGGGTGCCGGAGAACGTGACCCAGGCGCAGCTGGGCCGCATCGCGGCGCAGACTGCGGGCCAGGTCTACCGGCAGCGCCTCCGGGAGGCGGAGCGCGACGTGGTGTACAGCCAGTACGCGTCCCGCGAGGGCGAGATCATGACCGGGGTGGTGCATCGCACCACCGACCAGGCCGTGGTGCTCGACATGGGCAAGGGCGTGGAGGCCATCCTGGCCGTGACGGAGCAGCTGCCCGGTGAGCACTACCGCATCGGGCAGCACCTGAAGGTGTACGTCCTGGAGGTGCGGCGCACCGCCCGTGGCCCGGTGCTCGTCGTGAGCCGCACACATCGGGGATTCCTGCGCCGGCTGATGGAGATGGAGATCCCCGAGATCTACAACGGCACGGTCGTGATCCGCGGCATCGCCCGCGAGGCCGGCAGCCGCTCGAAGGTGGCGGTCGAGAGCCGACAGCCGGGCGTCGACGCCAAGGGCGCGGCGGTCGGGCAGCGGGGCGCGCGGATCCAGGCCATCGTGGCCGAGCTGAACGGCGAGAAGGTAGACATCGTCCTGTGGGATGAGGATCCGGGAACCTACGTGGCCGAGGCGCTGTCGCCGGC
>DASUSP010000243.1:0-4780 GCA_036375035.1 Candidatus Limnocylindria bacterium | reverse complement strand
AAGATCGACGGCTACGTGGTCAGCAACCCCATCGGCTTCACCGGCGCGCAGGTCGAGCTCTCGGTCTTCAACGCCTTCGCCCCGATGGTGCACCTGGGCGCGCTGCAGTCGGTCGCCGAGCGGCTGGGCCTGGAGCTGCTGGGCGTGATAGCCGAGCCGTACGCGGTGGCTACCTGCCTGGACCCCGGTGAGCTGGGCGACTCCGGCGCGGTGTTCGTGGACGTGGGGGGCGGCACCACCGACGTGGCGCTGGTGCGCCAGGGCGGCATCTCCGGGACGAAGATGCTGGCGCTCGGCGGCCGAGCCTTCACGCGTGGCCTGGCGGAGCGCTTCGGCCTCTCGTTCACGCGGGCCGAGCTGCTCAAGCTGGCAGCCTCGGCGGACGAGCTGCCCGAGTCCGTGCCGGCCGACGCGCTCCGCTCGGCGCTGGCCGAGGACGCCGCCGTGTGGCGTCGCGGCGTGGAGCTGATGATCGGGGACCTGGCGGACAGCGAGCTGCTGCCGGCGCGAATCTATCTGTGCGGTGGCGGCGCTGAGCTGACCCAGATCACCGAGGTGCTGGGCGAGGACGACTGGTGGCGGCGGCTGCCGTTCTCGCGTCGGCCCCAGGTGCTGCCGCTGGCGCCCGGCGACGTCATCGGGCTGCGCGACGGCACCGGCACGCTGGGCACACGCCAGGACGTCACGCCCATGGCACTGGCCAACCAGGCGCTGGTGCTCGACGCCCGGAGCAGCGCGACAGAGCGCGCCATGCGCTCGGCGGTTCGTCGCATGAGCCTTGCCGACTGATGGCCGAGCCCGCGACGCTCCTCTACCTGGAGCCCGACGACGAGATCACGTCGGTGGTGCGCCGGCTGCGCGAGGCCGATGCCACCCGCGTGGTGCTGGTCGCCTCCGGGCGCAGCAAGGCCACCACCAGCGCGGTCGCCTTGCGGCTGCTGGCCGGGGTGGCGGCCGAGGAGGGACGCGAGATCGCCCTGGTCGCCGATGCGGCGGGGCGCGGCCTCGCCGGCGAAGCCGGCATCGCCGCCTTCGCTTCGGTCGCCGAAGCCACCGCCGACGATCCGGTGCCCAGCGAGCCGGCGCCCGCACGCTTGGCCCCGATCAGGGTGGTCCGCGGCGAAGAGGCGCGCGTCGCGGCAGCGCCCCCTCCACCGCGACCGGGACCCAGCGACGAGACCCGGGCCGCGCCGGTCGTCGCGCCGCCCCCCGGGCCGTCCCGACCGGCCATGGCACGTCCACCGTGGAACCGCGGCAGGCCATGGCCGCGAGCCGTGGGCGGTGCGCTGGTGGTCGGGCTGCTGCTCTCGGTGGGGCTGCTGGCCGCGGTCGCGCCGGCGGCCTCGATCGTCATCACCCCCACGCGCCTGCCGATCCAGCCGGTGCAGTACACCCTGGTGCTGACGGCGACCGATGCCGAGGAGGGCGAGGTCAGTGCAGAGGCGGAGGGCGAGGTGACAGGCGTGTTCCGTGACCCGTCGCCGGCGGTGGGGGAGGTCACCTTCTCGAACTACAACACATCCCCGGTCAGGGTCGACGCCGGGACCCAGGTTGCAGCAGGCGACGTGGTCTTCGCGACGGCGGAGACGGTGGTGGTGCCCACCGGGTTCTTCACCATCCCCGGCACGGAGCGAGTGGCCATCACCGCCGTCGAGCCCGGTCCCGCCGGCAACCTGCCCGCCGATGCCATCGATACGATCCTGAACGAGGCCGTCCGCAACGCCCTGAGGGCGTTCTCCGACAACCCGAACCGCATCGTGCGCAACGAGGAAGCGACCGCGGGCGGCGCCGAGAACCGGCAGCCGGAGGTGATCCAGGAGGACGTGGACGCCGCCGTGCAGCGGGTCCGCGAGGACCTGTCCGCGCAGCTGGACGAGGCGCTCGGCCACGATCCCACGCTGGTCTACGGCCCAGCGCGGGCCGGCGAGCCGCAGCTTGAGGTCCCCGAGGATCTCGTCGGCCGCCGCGGCGAGGAGACGTTCATGATCTCGGGAACGCTCACATACCGGCGGCCGCACGTGACGCTGGCCGAGGTGCGTGACGCCGCCATCGAGCGGGTCCGGGACGATCCCGGCGCCGCGCCGGAGGGCCGCCAGGTCGTTCCCGACAGCGTCGAGGTCGAGGTCGGGGAGGTCGCCGGCGAGGGGGATGAGCTCAGCGTGACGGTGACGGTGACCGCCGATTCGGACCCGTTGCTCGACGATGCCGCCATCCGCGAGCGGGTCGCGGGACGCACCGAGGAGGAGGCCGAGACGGACCTGGCCTGGTTGGGCGAGGTTGACGTGGAGCTGTGGCCCGGCTGGGTCGACCGCGTGCCGGAGCTGGAGTGGCGCATCGAGCTGCGGGTCAAGGGCGAGCCGGAGCCATCGGGGAGCGGAAGCCCGTGACGCGCGTGATAGGCATCGACCACGGCAGCCGTCGCATCGGGCTGGCGGTGGGGGACACAGCCACCGGGATGGCCTTCGCCAGGCCGGCGCTGCGCCGGCGCAGCCTGGTGCTGGACCTGGATACCATCGCGGTCCTGGCGCGGGACGAGGACGCGGAGCTGGTGGTAGTGGGCCTGCCGCGCAACATGGACGGCAGCGAGGGGCCGCAGGCGGCCGCGGCGCGGGACTTCGGGGAGCGACTGGCCGCCATCGGGCTGCGGGTCGCCTACGTGGACGAGCGGCTGACCAGCTGGCAGGCCGCCGAGCAGCTGGCCGACGAGGGTCGCAGGGTTCGCCGACGGAGCGGCGAAATCGACTCGGCAGCCGCGCGCCTGATCCTGCAAGAATACCTGGACGCCCACGCACCCCCCGACGTCGCACAGGAGCCCGAATGAGCCGACCTCCGGACCCACTGTGGGACCAGGAAGACCGACGCAACGCCAGGATCCGCGAGCTGCGCGAGACGCGCGAGCGTCCGATCCGGCGCCGGAAGGCGTTCCAGCCGCTGATCCTGCTGGCCTGGTTCGCGGGCGTGATCGCGCTGGTCGGCGTCCTGATCTTCATCGGCTTCCTGGCCTTCGCCCCGCGGTTGATGGCATGGGTCGAGGAGAACCCCGGGTCGGTCGAGCACGGGCTGGTGCGCGATTTCGTGGAGTGGTACGAGCCGGACGCCCTCGCCGACGAGCCGGTGGGCGGCAGCCAGCGGGTGACCGTCACCGTCGAGCTCGGCTCCAGCGATCGGGAGATCGGTGAGCTGCTCGTGGCCGAGGGCCTGGTGCGCAATGCCCTGGCATTCCACTACGCGGTGCTGGAGGCCGGCCGGGAAGGGACGCTCGAGGCGGGCACCTACGACCTCTCGCCCGCCATGCGTCCGTCGCAGATCGTGGCAGCCCTGCGCAACGAGGCCGGTGAAGAGGTGCAGCTCACCTTCCAGGAGGGCTGGCGGCTGGAGGAGGTGGTGGGCTACATCGGTTCCACGCCGCTGACGGTCAACCTGGAGCAGTTCGCCGCGCTGGTGCAGGAGCCACCAGCGGACCTGGTGGCCCAGTACGGGTTCCTGGCCGACCTGCCGGTCGACCGCACGCTGGAGGGCTACCTGTACCCCGATACCTACCGGGTGTACGCCAACGTCGACGCGCGCGACCTGGTCGAGCTGATGCTCGACACCTTCGAGAGCCGCTTCACCACCGAGATCGCCGAGGGGATCGCCGCGAAGGGGCTCTCGGTGGACGAGGCCGTCACGGTCGCCAGCATCGTCGAGCGTGAAGCCGTGCTCGACGACGAGCGGCCGCTCATCGCCGGGGTGTACGTCAACCGCATCAACAACCCGGAGGGCGAGACGGCCGGGCTGCTCAACGCCGACCCGACCCTGCAGTACGGGCTGGCCACGGTCGAGCACCGCGGCGCGGCGGTCGACCGCTGGGGAACGCTGGAGTGGTGGCCGCAGCTGCAGACGGGCGGTGCCGACGTCGAGCTGCCGGAGGAGCTGGCCGGCTACCAGACCTACCGCAACCCGGGTCTGCCCCCAACGCCCATCGCCTCGCCGCGGATCGGGTCGCTGGAGGCCGTGGCCTTCGCGGACACCCAGAGCGGCAACCTCTACTTCGTGGCCGGCTGCCCCGGCGGGACGCGAGATGGCTCGCACTACTTCGCCACGACGCTGCCCGAGCACAACGCCAACGTGGCCAGGGCCAACGAGGAGTGCGCCGGAGCGTGACCCGGTGAGCGGTCCGGCGCGGCTGGACCGCGCGCGCGGCATCCTGGAGGACGCGGGCGTCGACGCGCTTCTCGTCTCGCGCAACGCCGCCAAGCGCTGGCTGTCCGGGTTCGCGCTGCAACCCGGTGACGAGCCGACTTCGGGCTGGTCGGGCACGCTGCTGGTCTCCACCGATCGGCAGCTGGTGCTGGCCGATGGCCGCTACACCGAGCAGGCCGGGCAGGAATGCCCCGGATGGGAGGTGCGCCGGACCCGGGGCCGGATCGGCGAGGACCTGCCGCGCATCGCCGCCGAGCTCGGGATCGGGTCGCTGGGGGCCGAGGCCCGCGTCCTGAGCCACGCCGACTGGGCCTCGCTCACCGAGGACGGCCTGCGCCTGACCCCCGTGGACGAGGCGCTCGAGGCGCTGAGGCTCATCAAGGAACCCGACGAGGTGGCGGCCATCGAGCGCGCCTGCGCCCTCACGGACCGATGCTTCAGCCACCTCCTCGACGTGGTCCGGCCCGGGATGACGGAGCGCGACGTTGCCTGGGAGCTGACCGGCTGGTTCCGGGCCAACGGGGCGGAGGCGCTGGCATTCGAGCCGCTGGCGCTGGTCGGCCCGCGGGCCGCCATGCCGCACGGCAAGGCCTCGGAC
>DASUSP010000242.1:0-3360 GCA_036375035.1 Candidatus Limnocylindria bacterium | reverse complement strand
CCGGTTACACTGTTGGCAATGTTGAAGGAGCGGCTCGCCAGGACCGACTGACGGGCGCCGTACAGCGGCGCCGGTTGCCGGCGCCGGGAGGAGACGCGACGTGCAATCGAGCATGATCGGCAAGGTCGAGAAGGCGATGCGCTACGCGCACGAGCCCGATCGCGTGAAGATCAAGAGCCTCACCGCCAGCTTCGCCGGCGACAACAGCTCCCACACGATCAGCCTCGACGCCGATGCGTGGCATTGCGACTGCCACCTCTTCGAGTCCGCCGGCGGGTGCGTGCACACCCTGGCGATCCAGAAGATGCTCGATCCGATGCTGACCGACGAGGCCAAGGAGACCCCTCTCTACGGCCACGTGGAGGTCGCCGCCCCCGTATAGAACCCGCCTCCCCCGCGCATCCGAGGCCCGCCACCGTTCCCCGGCCGGCGGGCCTCGGGGCGTCTGGTAGCATCGGTCCACCAACTGAAGACCGCGACGGGTGCCGCCGCCGAAAGGCCGGCGGGTAAATGGCGAAGCCGGTGCAAGGCCGGCGCTGTCCCGCAACTGTATCCGGAGCGATCCGCCCGCCGCGGACGCCCGGGAGCCAGGTCGCCCAGCCAGGTCGCGATGTCACGACCCTCGTGAGAAAGGGAACGGCATCACCATGGCCCCTCGCCCTCGCACCTTCTTCCCCCTCCTCGTGGCGCTGTTTCTGGCTGCCTGCAACGCAGCTGCGTCGCCGTCGGCGCCCGCCGCGCAGCCGTCCATCTCCTCCATCGCGCCCTCGGTGGCGGCCACGCCCACGCCCATACCGGCAACCTCCTACCCGCTCATCCTGACCGATGACGAGAGCCGAGAGGTGACTCTCCAGGCCGAGCCGCAGCGGATCGTCAGCCTGGCGCCGTCGAGCACCGAGATCGTCTGCGCGCTCGGCGCCTGCGACCGGATCGTGGGAGTCAACGACTTCCGCGACGGCTTCCCGGCCGATGTGCTGGCCGCCCTGGAGGAGGTGCCCGACGTGGCCAGCTTCACCGGCGTGGATCGCGAGGCGCTTGTGGAAGTGGAGCCGGACCTGGTGCTGGCCGCCGGCAACAACCTGACCGCACCGGCGGACGTCCAGGCGATGGCCGACCTGGACTACCCGGTGCTGGTCCTCTATCCGGAGAGCCTGGAGGAGGTTTACGCCGACATCAGGCTGGTGGGAGAGGCTATCGACGCGCGCACGGAGGCCGAGGAGCTGGTGGCCGGCATGCAGCAGCGCGTGGTCGCGGTGACCGAGGCGGCCGCCGGCCGCGAGCGGCCGCGCACCTTCTACGAGGTGGGGCTGTTCAGCGGCAGCATCTACACCGCCGGCGCCGATTCGTTCCTGGCGGCCCTCATCGAGCTGGCCGGTGGGGAGCCGATCACCGGCGACGCCACCACCACCGCCATCCAGCTGGAGGACCTGGTCGCCGCCGACCCGCAGCTGATCCTGCTGGGCGACGCCGCCTACGACCCGAGCATTACCGCCGAATCGGTCGCGGCTCGTCCCGGCTGGGACGGCATGACCGCCGTGCTGGAGGGTCGGGTGCTACCCATGCCCGAGGACGTGCTGATCACGCGGCCGGGCCCGCGCATGGTGGACGGCCTGGAGGCGCTGGCGCGCGCCATCCACCCCGAGGCGTTCGACTGATGCGCGCCACGGCCGCCCGCGAGCTGGTCGCCGCCGAGGCGCCGCTGGTCCGCGGCCCGACGCTGACCCGCACCACGCTGGTGCTGGGCGCGGGTGGCGCCGCGCTGCTGGCGGCGACAGTCCTGGCGGTCACCATCGGCAGCGTGGGCGTGTCGCTGGGCGACACACTCGCCATCCTGGGGCGGCGCCTGCTGGCGCTGCCACTGGCGGAGACCTGGCCGGCGACCGCGGAGACGATCGTCTTCGAGCTGCGGCTGCCACGCGTCCTGACCGCCGCACTGGTCGGCGGAGGGCTGGCGATGTCCGGCGCGGTCTTCCAGGCGCTGCTGCGCAACCCGCTGGCCGACCCGTACATCATCGGGACGGCCGCCGGCGCCAGCCTGGGAGCCGTGGCGGCCATCGTGGGGCCGGCGCTGGTGCCCGGCCTGGCCATCGGGCTTGGCAGCTCATGGCTGGGGCTGGGCCTGGTCCAGCTGCTGGCCTTCGTGGGCGGACTGGGCACCGTGCTGCTGGTGTACGCCGTGGCGCGCTCCGGCGGTCGCGTGCCGGTGGTGACCCTGCTGCTCACCGGCTACGCGGTGTCCGCCGTGCTGGCCGCGGTGGTGGCGCTGCTGATGTTCGCCTCCGGCCGCGCCCTGGCGGCCGTCTACAGCTGGCTGATGGGCTCCCTGGCCGATGCCTCCTGGGGAGAGCTGGGCTTCGCCGTACCGCTGCTGACCGTCAGCTTCGTGCTCCTGCTGGCCCGATGGCGGCGGCTGAACCTGCTCCTGCTGGGTGACGGGCAGGCCGCCAGCCTGGGGGTGGACGTGGAGCGCGAAAAGCTGCGCCTGACGCTGCTCGCCACGCTGGCCACCTCGGCCGCGGTGGCCATCTCCGGCACGATCGGCTTCGTGGGTCTGGTGGTGCCGCACCTGCTGCGCCTGGCGATCGGGCCGGACCACCGTCTGCTGCTGCCGGCCAGCCTGCTCTTCGGGGCCGCGCTGCTGGTGGTGGCCGATCTCGGGGCGCGGCTGGTTGGCGGCGTGCCGGTGGGCATCGTGACCGCCCTGATCGGCGCGCCCTTCTTCGTCCACCTGCTGCGTCGCGCCCGCATCGTGGTGGCCGCGTGACGGTGGGAGCGCCGCCGGTGGCAGCCCTGGACGGGATCGCCTTCGCCTACCCGTCGCCGGATGGCGCCGGCCGTCCGGTGCTGCGCGGCCTGGACCTGGCGCTGCGCGCCGGGGACCTGGTGGCGCTGCTGGGCCCCAATGGCAGCGGAAAGACCACGCTGCTGCGGCTGCTCACCGGCCAGCTGCGGCCGGATCGCGGCAGCGTGACCGTTGCCGGCCGCCCGGTGGCCGACTGGCGCCGCGACGCCCTGGCGCGCCGCGTGGCGGTGCTGCCCCAGCAGCTGGAGCTGCCGGCAGGCTTCCGCGTGGCCGAGCTGGTGGAGATGGGCCGCGCGCCCCACGCGCGCAGTCTGTTCGGCTCAACCGCGGAGGACGAGCGCGCCGTCCGCCGCGCGCTGCGGGACGCCGATGCCGCGGACCTGGCGCACCGCTTCGCCGACCAGCTCTCCGGCGGGGAGCGTCAGCGGGTGCTGGTGGCCATGGCGCTGGCCCAGGAGCCGGAGCTGCTGCTGCTCGACGAGCCGACGCTTCACCTGGACCTCGCCCACCAGGTGGCGCTGCTGTCGGCGATCCGGCGCCTGCGCGCGCAGCGCGGC
>DASUSP010000241.1:0-7086 GCA_036375035.1 Candidatus Limnocylindria bacterium | reverse complement strand
AACCCGTTCAGCGCCCCGGTCTGGGAAGAGGCGGACCGGATGGAGGAGGACCCAGGCTCCATCCACGCGCAGCAGTACGACCTGGCGCTCAACGGCTGGGAGGCGGGCGGTGGCTCCATCCGGATCCACCGTCGCGATCTGCTGGAGCGTGCCTTCGCGTTGATGGGCCACACCATGGAGAGCGCGCGCGACCAGTTTGGAGCGCTGCTCGACGCGCTGGAGTACGGGGCGCCGCCGCACGGCGGTATCGCCATCGGCCTGGACCGATGGGCCGCCCAGTTCGCCGAGGTCGACAACATCCGCGAGGTGATGGCCTTCCCCAAGACCCAGTCGGGGACCGACCTGATGCTCGACGCGCCGTCATCCATCTCGCAGGCCCAGCTTGACGAGCTGCGCCTGCGCGTCATCGAGGACGAGTAGTCCGGCAGCGCGCCACTTGGCACCCTCGTCGGTGCCGGATGGACCTTCCCGCCGGGTCCCGAGTGAGGCATGCTCCGTGCAGCCGGAGGCGGCATTGCAGCGCCCGGCTCGAAGGAGATATCCATGAAAGTCCGCGACGTGATGACCACCCGGGTGGTGTCGGTGACCCCGGAGACGCCCCTCAAGGAGGTCGCGCGGCTGCTGGCCGACAACGGGATCAGCGGCGTGCCGGTCATCGGCGAGAGCGGCGACGTGCTGGGCGTGGTGTCGGAGGCTGACTTCCTGCTCAAGGAGCAGGAGCAGGATGTGCCCACCGGAAGGCGCTCGCTGCTGTCCTGGCTGTTCGAGGGGATCGATGGGCAGCGCGACCGCCAGGACAAGCTGCACGCCACCACCGCCGGCGAGGCGATGACCTCGCCCGCCGTCGTCATCGGTCCCGGGCACGAGGCGCGCGAGGCCGCCGCCATCATGACCCGCGGCCGGATCAATCGGCTGCCCGTGGTGGAGGATGGCGAGCTGGTCGGCATCGTGACACGAGCTGACCTGGTCGAGACCTTCCTGGTGCCCGATGCCGAGCTGGAGCGGCGCATCCGCGAGGAGATCGTGCGTGACACGATGTGGATGTCGCCCGATGACGTGCAGGTCAGCGTGACCGAAGGCGTGGCCGCGCTGTCTGGCACGGTCGACCGCAGGTCCACGGCCACGATCGTGGAGCGCCTGGTGGGGCACCTGGATGGCGTGGTGGGGGTCCGCTCGGAGCTCGCCTGGGAGCTGGATGACCGCGACATGGATCCGGTCGGCAGGCTGGAGCACGAGCCGACGGCCGCGTCGGTCACCGCCCGCGAGCACCCTCGCTGAGGCCCTGGCCCTCCGGCGGCGGGAAGCTGCCAGTCGAGTCGTGCGTCTCGGCGCCGGTGAGCGCCGGGTTGAAGACGCACACCAGTCGCAGGTCCTGAGAGACCCGGATCACGTGCCGGTCGTGCGCGTCCAGCGCGTACACGGTGCCGGGACCGATGCGGTGGCGCTCCCCGGTGGCGAGGTCGGTGATCTCGGCCGAGCCCTCGACGCAGTAACAGGCCTCCAGGTGGTGACGGTACTCGAGCTCCAGCTCAGCACCGGCGATCACCGTCGTGTCGTGCAGCGAGAACCCCATCCCGTCGCGGGCCAGCAGCAGGCGGCGGCTGCGCCAGCCCTCGCCATCCACGTCGCGATCGGTGCCGATGACCTCGTCGAGCGCCCTGACGATCATGCTTCCTCCGTCCGTCGTGTCCTGCCGTTTCGCGCATTCTGGCCCGATGCGTCGGGGGCTTGGGTCGGCTGCGGCATAATCGGTGTCCCATGGCCATCTACCTCGACCACGCCGCCACCACGCCGCTTCGGCCGGAGGTGCTCGACGCCATGCTGCCGTACCTGTCCGAGCATCACGGCAACCCGTCGAGCATCCACGGCTCCGGTCGCCGCGCCCGACTGGGGCTGGACGAGGCGCGCGAGACGGTGGCCCGCCTCCTGGGGGCCAAGCCGCGCGAGATCGTGTTCACCGGCGGCGGGACCGAGTCCGACAACCTGGCCATCAAGGGCGCGGCCTGGGCGTCCAGCGCACGCGGAAGACGGATCGTGACCAGCTCGGTGGAGCACAAGGCAGTCATGCACTCGTGCGCGCTGCTGGAGCGCTACGGGTTCGAGGTGACCTACCTGCCGGTGGACCGATACGGCCGGGTGGACCCGGCCGACGTGGCATCGGCCATCACCGACCACACGACCCTGGTCAGCGTGATGTACGCCAACAACGAGGTGGGCACCGTCCAGCCCATCCGAGAGATCGGGTCCATCTGCCGCGAGCGCAAGGTGCTCTTCCACGTGGACGCCGTGCAGGCGGCAGCATTCCTGCCGCTGGACGTGAACGCGCTGCAGGTGGACCTGCTGAGCCTGGCCGGGCACAAGCTCTACGGGCCGAAGGGCGTTGGCGCGTTGTTCGTGCGGCAGGGGACCGCCCTGCTGCCGCAGCTGTCCGGCGGTTCGCAGGAACGCCAGCGCCGCGCCGGGACGGAGAACGTGGCGGGGATCGTTGGTTTCGCCCGGGCGCTGGAGCTCATCCAGGGCGACGCCGCGGCGCGTGAGGCCGACAACAAGCGGCAGGCGCGGCTGCGCGAGCTGCTCTTCGACGGGCTGCTGGCCATCCCCGGCGTGACCGCCACCGGTCACCGCATCGACCGGCTGCCGAACAGCGCCAGCTTCGTGCTGGACGGGATCGAGGGCGGCGACCTGGTCGCGGCGCTGGACCTGGAGGGTATCGAGGCCTCGACCGGCAGCGCCTGCACCACCGGGTCGGCGGAGCCGAGCCACGTCCTGCTGGCGATGGGAATCGACGTGGAGCGCGCCCACGGGTCACTGCGGCTCACCGTGGGCCGCGGGACGACCGCCGAAGAGGTGGAGCGCGCGATCGAGGTGATCGGGCGCGTGGCGCAGCGAATGCGCGGGAGCGCCGTGGAGGAGCCCGCCTCCCCGACCGCTGCGACGCCGGCCTGATGGCGCGCGTGGTGGCCGCCATGAGCGGCGGCGTGGACTCCAGCGTGGCCGCAGCGCTGCTGGCCCGGGACGCCCGGGCCGACGAGGTGGTGGGCGTCTGGATGCGCCTGCATCCCGATGGCGGCGAGGGTTACGAGCAGAGCCGGTCGTGCTGCTCCCCGGACGCCGCCGACGACGCCCGGCGGGTGGCCCAGCTGGTCGGCATCCCGTTCTTCGTGCTCAACCTGGAGCGCGAGTTCGGGTCGCGGGTGGTCGACGCCTTCGCCGATGCCTACCTGGCCGGCGCCACCCCGAATCCGTGCCAGGCCTGCAACCAGTACATCAAGTTCGACGAGCTGCTGCGACGCGGGCTGGCCGCCTACGACGCCGATCGGGTAGCGACCGGCCACTACGCCCGGGTGGAGCGGCACAGTGGGCAGTACCGGCTGCTGCGCGCGGCCGACGCGGAAAAGGACCAGACCTACTTCCTTTGGGTCCTGGGCCAGGCCCAGCTGGCCCGCACCGTCTTCCCGCTGGGGGAGCTGACCAAGCCCCGGGTGCGCGCCATCGCCGGCGAGCTGGGGCTGCCCACCGCGGCGAAGCCCGAGAGCCAGGAGATCTGCTTCGTGCCGGCGGGCGACTACCGCGCCCTCCTGGAGGAGCGGCGCGGCTACGCCGGCGAGCCCGGCCCCATCATCGATGCCGAGGGGACGCGCGTCGGCACGCACACCGGCTACGCGCACTACACCGTCGGGCAGCGGCACGGGCTGGGCGTCGCGCTGGGCGAGGCCGTCTACGTCCGCGAGGTGCGCCCGGCCAGCAACACGGTGGTGATCGGCCGTCGTCAGGAGGTGGCGGCCCGGCGTTTCATGGCCGAGGGGCGCCGCTTCGTGGCCGGCGACCCGCCGGCCGAGCGATTCAGCGCCTCGGTGCGCATCCGCCACCGCGCCACCGACGTCCGGTGCGAGGTGACACTGGTGGGCGAGGACCGCTTCGCGGTCGAGACCGCCGAGCCGGTCTGGGCGCCGGCTCCAGGGCAGGCGGCCGTGCTCTACGACGGCGAGGCGTGCCTCGGCGGCGGCCGCATCGCACGAGCCCGATGACGCCGTGGCTGCTGCTCGTCGCCCTGGTGGCGGCCATCAACTGGGCGGCGTTCATCGCGCTCCGCGGACGGTGGGGACGGATGGCCCTGGTCATGGGCCTGGCGGCCCTGGCCGGCACGGCGATAGGGGAGGCCGTCGGCTCCGCGACCGGGCTGGAGCTGCTGCGGATCGGCGACTTTCACCTGGTGGCCGCCAGCGTGGGAGCTCAGGTGGCGATGCTGGTGACGCTGCTCGGAGCCGTCGTGCTGCCCGCCACCGACGACGCGGAATGAGCTGATGGAGCTGGCCGAGCTGGTCTTCCGGGTGGGCGTCGGCGTGGGCGCGCTGCTGGTCGGAATCGGGCTGGTGGTTGCCGTGGTCGCCCTGGTGCCGCTGGCGCGGGACGTGCGGGCGCTTGCTCGCGACACGCGACGGTTGAGCCGGATGGCCGAGAGCGACCTGCCTGAGCTGCTGGAGCTGGCGCGCGACGTGGCTGCCAACGCCGAGCTGCTGACCGAGGATCTGGCCGTGCGGCTGGAGCAGTCCCGCCTCACCGCCGAGCCGCCCGCGGGACGCCCGACCGGCATGCCGGTACAATCGGGCGACGCAGCAGAGGACGAGCAGATCGCATGAAGGATTCCGGATTCGGCAGTTTCCTGGCGGGCGTGGTGATCGGCGGGCTGATCGGCGCGGCCATCGGGCTGCTGCTGGCCCCGTCCAGCGGGGAGGAGCTGCGCGAGCAGGTCGGCGAGTTCGTGGACGAGCGCCGGGCCGCCTTCGGCGACGCGGTCAACGAGGGCCGCCTGGCCGCCGAGCAGGCGCGGGCCGAGATGCAGGACGCGTACGATGCCGATGCGCCGCAGGGCGGCGTCGCCCCCGAGGGCGCTGCCTGACCGACGTTCCACCACCGCGACGCGCGCATTCGAGAGCCGGTGGTAGCCGGCTCTCGTCATGAGCGGGGGACGCCAGAGGGAGACCGATGCAGCCGTTGAGCGCCGCCGAGATCCGCGAGCGGTTCCAGCGCTTCTTCGAGGAGCGCGGGCATACGCGCGTGCCCCCCGCTCCGCTGCTGGCGCGCGACGACCCGACCCTGCTCTTCACCAACTCGGGCATGGTCCAGTTCAAGCGGGTTCTGACCGGCGAGGAGAAGCGCGACTACGTCCGCGCGGTGGACTCGCAGCCCTGCCTGCGTGTGGCGGGCAAGCACAACGACTTCGAGGAGGTGGGGCGCACGCCGCGGCACCACACCTTCTTCGAGATGCTCGGCAACTGGAGCTTCGGCGATTACTTCAAGCGCGAGGCGATCGCCTGGGCGTGGGAGCTCTTCACGGTCGAGTTCGGGATCCCGGCCGAGCGCATCGGCGCCACCGTCTACGCCGATGACGACGAGGCGTACTCCATCTGGACCGATGAGATCGGCCTGCCGCCCGAGCGCATCGCCCGCTGGGGAAACGTGGCCGAGGGCGACTTCCACAACTTCTGGCAGATGGCCGAGACCGGGCCCTGCGGACCGTGCAGCGAGCTGCACTACGACCGCGGAGCCGAGTTCAGCGAGGGGCCGCATTGCATCCCCGACCATTCGGAGACGTGCCCCCGCTGGCTGGAGGTCTGGAACCTGGTCTTCATGGAGTTCGACCGCGCGGCCGATGGGACGCTGACGCCGCTCCCGTTCAAGAGCGTCGACACCGGCATGGGCCTGGAGCGGATCGCCAGTGTCCTGCAGGCCGCCGAGTCGAACTACGGCACCGACCTGTTCCAGCCGATCATCCAGCGCCTGGCCGAGTACATCGGGCACGATCCGGGGACGGTGGAGTCGGAGCGCTTCAGCTACCAGGTCGTGGCCGATCACTCGCGGGCCATGACCTTCCTCATCGGCGAGGGGGTCAAGCCCTCCAACGAAGGCCCGGGCTACGTCCTGCGCCGCATCATGCGCCGCGCGGTTCGCCACGCCCGGCTGATGGGCATCGACCAGCCGTTCCTGCGCGAGACGTGCGCGGTGGTGATCGACGTGATGGGCGATGCCTACCCGGCGCTGCGCGACGATCACGACCGGATCCTGGCCGAGGTCGAGAACGAGGAGGCGCGCTTCGCGCGCACCCTGGAGGCGGGCAGCCAGCGCCTGGCGGCACTGGTGGAGGACGCGGGACGCGGCGGCACGATCTCCGGCGAGGAGGCCTTCCGGCTGCACGACACCTTCGGCTTCCCTGTCGACCTGACCGTGGAGATCGCGGCGGAGAGCGGCGTCGGCGTGGATCGCGACGGCTTCGACGCGGCGATGGGCGAGCAGCGGGAGCGCTCGCGCGGCGGTCGCGGTGAACGCGTGGCCCTTGACCCGGCCCTGGCCGACCTGGCGAGCGAGTTCGTCGGCTATCCCAACCAGACGCGGGCCGACGGGCTGGCGGTCATCGGCATGGGCGGCGAGGGCGAGCTGCGCCAGGTGGTTTTGGACCGCACGCCGTTCTACCCCGAGGGCGGCGGCCAGATCGGCGATCGTGGCGAGCTGCGCGGCCCCGCAGGGAGGCTGGTGGTGACCGACACCCAGCGCTCGGGCGAGGCGATCGTGCACATCGGCCGGTTGGAGGGGGAGCTGTCGGTCGGCGACCCGGTGGAGGCGCGCGTCGACGAGGAGCGGCGCTGGGGAGCGGCGCGCAACCACACCGGCACGCACCTGCTGCACCGGGCCCTGCGCGACGTCCTGGGCGAGCAGGCCAAGCAGGCCGGCTCGTGGGTCGGGCCGGAGGGGCTGCGCTTCGACTTCCCGGCCAGCGGGCCCACGCCGCGCGAGGCGCTGCGCGAGGTGGAGCGCCACGTGGCCGAGCAGATCCGGCGCAACGCCCCGGTGAGCCCGGAGTGGATGAGCCTGGGCGAAGCCCAGGAGCTCGGCGCGGACATGTTCTTCGGCGAGAAGTACGCGCCCGAGTCGGTGCGCGTGGTTCGAGTCGACGGCTACTCGAAGGAGCTCTGTGGTGGGACCCACGTGGCCAGCACCGGGCAGATCGGCGCGTTCCGCATCACCGGCGAGTCGAGCATCGGCGCCGGGCTGCGGCGCATCGAGGCGGTGACCGGCGACGCGGCCGAG
>DASUSP010000240.1:0-2906 GCA_036375035.1 Candidatus Limnocylindria bacterium | reverse complement strand
CCGAGGACGTCCGGGTGCGGATCAGCCCGGCGGTGCGCAACCCGGTGGCCAGCTGGCTGCACGCCTGGCGCGCGAACGGCTTCACCCGATACGTGGCCAAGCACGTGAACTCGCGCTACCACCCCGGCGAGGTGGCCGAGGACTGGCTGGAGGTGTCGATCGCGGAGCGCCGCGGCCCGAGTGCCATGGGCCGGCTGGTCGGCGCACGACCAAAGAAGGTGGCGCGCATCCACGACGAGCACGGCCGCTCGTAGCCGAGTCCCGGGCCGGCGGCTGACGCATCCCCGGGAGCGGGCCACGCTCGCGTGCTACCCTGTGCCACCCGAGCCGGATCACGCCACCAGCACGCGCGACGAGCCGCAGGAGGCCCTCCCTGACGCCAAATCCCGCCGCCGCACCCCCGGCATCGGCGCTCGACGAGAAGGGGCTCGCCGAGGTTCGCCGCGTGGGCAGCGCGGACCTCATGGTGGGCATCCCCAGCTTTGGCAACGCCGAGACCATCGGCTATGTCGTGCGCGCCGCGCAGGCCGGCATGGTTCAGTACTTCCCTGACCTCAAGCCGGTCCTCGTCAACAGCGACGGCGGCTCGCCGGACGACACGCCGCGCGTGGCGGTCAGCACCGAGAGCCCCGAGTACATCGAGAAGATCATCCTGGTCAGCCCGCGCCACAAGCTGCAGCGCATCTCGTTCACCTACCACGGCATCAGCGGCAAGGGCACCGCGGTCCGCGCCCTGTTCGAGGTGGCGCGGGAGCTGAAGGTGAAGGCCTTCGTGATGGTCGACTCGGACCTGCGGAGCATCGTCCCGGAGTGGATCGAGCTTCTTGCGGGACCGATCCTCAAGGGCGGCTACGACTTCGTGGCGCCGCTCTACGCCCGCTACAAGTACGACGGGACGATCACCAACAACATCGCCTACCCGCTCACCCGGGCTCTCTACGGCGCCCGGATCCGGCAGCCGATCGGCGGGGAGTTCGCGGTCAGCGGCGACCTGGTGCAGCGCTACCTGGAGCTGGAGTCGTTCGACGAGCTGACCGCGCGCTTCGGGATCGACGTCTGGATGACCCACTCGGCCGTCAACGAGGGCTTCGCCGTGTGCCAGGCGCGCCTGGGCGCCAAGATCCACGACGCCAAGGACCCCGCCTCGGACCTGGGACCGATGTTCCGCCAGGTGGTCGGCACGCTCTTCCGGATGGCCGCCCGCTACGAGGAGCGATGGCTCCGCGTCCGCGGCTCCCACGCCATTCCCGAGTACGGCTTCGAGCGGGTGATCGCGCCGGAGCCGATCGACGTCAACCACGCCAAGCTGATCGACAATTTCGAGAACGCGCGGCTGGGCCAGCGCCAGGTCTGGGAGACGATGCTGGCCCCGGAGCAGCTGGAGCGCGTGCTGACCCTGGAGATCCCCGCCGAGCCGACGGACTTCCACTTCCCTTCCGAGCTGTGGGTCCGCTGCCTGTACGACACCATGGTCGCCTTCCACCGCAGTGAGACGGACCCCGAGCAACTGCTCGCGGCGCTGACGCCGCTCTACTTCGGGCGTACCGCGGGCTTCATCGCCGAGACGCTCGAGCTGACCACCGACCAGGCCGAGCGCGTCGTCGATGCGCAGGCCCGCGAGTTCGAGGAGCTCAAGCCCTACCTCATCTCTCGCTGGCGCGAGATGCGCGCCGCCCAAGAGCAGCAGGAGCCCACTGAACCCTGATGCCGCCCCGCAAGCGCGCCCCGTACCGCATCCTGCTGCCGCTGGCCAACCCGCGCACGGCCCGCGACCTGGTGCGCATCGGCGCGGGGATCCGCAATGGGCGCCCGACGGAGATCACCGCGCTCGGCATCGTGGAGGTGCCCGAGGGCGTGTCGCTCTCCGAAGGCGCGACCCAGGCCCGGACCGCCCGCCGCCTGCTGCAGCGCGTGCTCGACTTCGGCGACGAGGAGGGCGTCGAGATCCGGACCATGGTCCGCATTGGCCGCCACGCGGCGGATGGCGTGATCGAGGCGGTGGGGGAGGAGGACACCGACCTGGTGATCTTCGGATGGGGGGGTCCACCCACGCCGGCGGCGGTTGCCAGGGCCGAGGCCGAGGGGCGCCGCCCGCGCACGGACCCGCCGGTCTTCTCCCCGACCATCGACGCCGTGGTTCGCGAGTCGCCGTGCGACATCGCCGTCGTCAAGCAGCGCGGCGTCGAGCACGTGAAGTCGATTCTGGTGCCGGTGCGCGGCGGGCCCCACGCCGAGCTGGCCATGCGGCTGGCGCGGGACCTGGGCAAGCGCTTCGGGGCGCAGGTGGTGGTGCTGCACATCGTGCCCAAGGGCATCGGCGATGCAGCCTGCAAGCGCGAGCAGGAGGCGCTCGACCGCTTCGTGGCCGAGCACGGCGGCGGACGCAAGGTGAAGGGCCTGCTGCTGGAGTCGACATCGGTCCGGTCGGCGATCATCAAGGAGGCCTCGCATCACGACCTGGTGCTGATGGGCGCATCGGCCCACCCGTCGAACGCGACCCCGGACGGGCGCTTCCTGTTCGGCACCGTGGCCGACACCGTGGCCTCGCGGGCCAGGCCGACGGTGATCGTGGTCAAGACCAAGCAGCGCCTGGGCCTGGCCACCTTCGAGCAGCTGCGCGCCGCGGAAGGGACGCTGGCCGCCGCCGATGCCTACGTCGAGGAGAGCCGCTCGCTGCCGACCGTGGTGGACAAGTGGTTCGCCGAGAACACCTTCCACGCCAGCGAGTTCAGCGACATCCGCCGGCTGGTGGAGCTCAAGGAGAAGCAGGGGCTGACCGTCAGCCTGGGGCTGCCGGCGCTGAACGAGGAGAAGACCATCGGCCTGGTCATCAAGCGCATCAAGGGCGCGCTGATGGACCGATACCCACTGCTGGACCAGATCGTGGTGATCGACTCCGACTCCAC
>DASUSP010000239.1:0-3637 GCA_036375035.1 Candidatus Limnocylindria bacterium | reverse complement strand
CCGATCGCGGAGAGCGGCGGCTTCTCCTTCGACCCGGACGCCCTCCCCGAGCCGATGCCGGCGCCGGCGCTCATCCTCGCGGGGCGCCAGGACTCCAACGTGGGCTACCGCGCAACGGTGCGTCTGCTGGAGAACTTCAGTCGCGGCACCCTGGCCGTCCTGGACCGCGCTGGGCACCGGCTGGCCGAGGAGCAGGCGCGCACCTTCGAGGCCCTCGTCGACGATTGGCTCGACCGGGTCGAGGAGTTCGCCCCGATCTGATTCGCGGATCCCGGGGGCATGGACGACAATGCCCGGCATGATCACGATCAGGCGCGACAGCGACATCCACGACAAGGAGGGCGGCTGGTTCCGCGCCCGCTGGCACTTCAGCTTCGACGACTACCGCGATCCGGCCAACGACTCCTTCGGAGCGATGCGCGTCTTCAACGACGACCGCCTGGTTCCAGGTGCCGTGTGGCCGCTCCACCCGCACCGCGACGTCGAGGGGCTGACCTACGTGGTCGAGGGGCTGTTCGGGCACCAGGACAACGTGGGCGGCGCCTATGGGCCGCTCCCCGCAGGCTCCGTGCAGCGCATGACCCTGGGGTCGGGCGCCCTGCACTCTGAGCTCAACGCGTCACAGACGGAGCCGATGCGCTTCATCCAGATCTGGATCCTGCCCGATACCGCCGACCTCGCCCCCGGCGTCGAGCAGCGCGTCTTCAGCACCGAGGATCGGACCAACCGGCTGCTGAAGGTCATCGGTCCCGAGGGCGGCGACGTGGTGAAGGTCCACCAGGACGCATCGGTCCATGTCGCCCGGCTGGACAGCGGGACGGAGGTCAGCCACGACATCGGTCCCGGGCGCGGCGTGTACGCCTACCTCATCGAGGGCTCGGCGGCGTTCGACGGTGAGCAGCTGGCCACCGGCGATGCCGCCAAGGTGACCGATGAGGCCGCACTCACCGTCCGAGCCCGCGAGACCTCGGAGCTGATCCTGGTCGACGTCCCGATGCGGTTCGAGCCGGTCGGGGTCTGGGCCCGGCTGAGGGCCTAGTTGGCGAGGCGCCGGAAGGCCCAGATGGTGATGGTCTGCAGCACCACGCCGACCACCGCCATCGACGCCACCGCCCTGCCGATCGCCGTCCAGTCGTAGCCGGTCGTCATCAGCGCCCGGATGGCCTCGATCAGGAAGGTGATGGGGTTCCAGTCGTTCACGACCTGCATCCAGCTCGGCATCATCTCTTCGGGTACGAAGGCGGTGGACATGAAGACCACCGGGAAGATCAGGAGCGACAGAGTGCTGGTGGCCTGCTCGCTCTTGGTCAGCAGGGCAGGGATGAAGCTGATCCCCGCCCACGCCAAGCCGAAAAGCCCGGACAGCAGCAGGATGAGCAGGAAGCCTCCCACCCCGGTCTCGATGCGGGCACCCAGGATCACGCTCACGATGAGCAGAATGCCGGCCATCGCGGCCGCCTGGAAGAAGAGCGGCACCATCTCGCCCACCAGGATCGACCAACGCTGAATCGGCAGCGCCCGAAGCTTGTCGAGGTAGCCGGTCCGGGACTCGATCAGAAGGCCGAAACCCGCCCAGGACACGGCGAAGAACGCAGCGAAGACGACCTGGCCGGGTGCAAGGTAGGCCAGGTAGCTGGTCCCCTCCGCGAACGCGGGCAGCTCGGTGATCTGCTGGTACAGCTGGCTGAAGATGAGCAGCTGGATCAGTGGGAAGAAGATGATGCTGATCCAGTTGGCCGGCACCCGGATCCAGCGCCGCATGGTCCGTAGCCCCAGGTGGTACGACTCGTAGGCGATAGCGGTCATCGGGGGTTCCTCACCATCCCAGCGGGATGTACTCGTCGGCCGCCTCGGTCCGGATGTGGCGCCCGGTGTACTTGATGAAGACGTCGTCCAGGGTGGGCTGGCTCATCTGCAGGCCCGTGATTCGCACGCTGTTACCTTCGAGCCGACGCAGGATGCCCGGGATGGCCTCGCTGGCGTTCGGGACCGATAGGCTCACGCCGGCCGGGTGCTCCACCACTCGCTCACCGTCGACCAGCCCATCAAGGTGTCGGCGCAGCGCCGCAACGGAATCGGCCGCGGCATCGCCGCCGGCGCCCTCGAGGTGCAGCACCACGCTGTCAGCGCCGACGGCGCGCTTCAGCTCGGCCGGCGTGCCCTCGACTTGGATCGTGCCGTGGTCGATGATCGCCAGGCGCGAGCAGAGGCGATCCGCCTCCTCCATGTAGTGGGTGGTGAGCAGCATGGTCGTCCCCTCGCGGCTGATGCGCTCCAGCTCTTCCCACAGCGCGGTGCGGCTCTGTGGATCGAGGCCCTCGGTGGGCTCGTCCAGGATCAGCAGCTGTGGCCGATGGACCAGCGCGGCGGCCAGATCAAGACGGCGTTTCATGCCCCCGGAATACTGCCCGCTGAGCTTGTTCGCCACCTCGGCCAGCCCCATCAGCTCCAGCAGCTCGTCGGTCCGTCGCCGGATCTCGCCGGCCGGCATGCGATGCATCCGTCCGGCGAGCTCCAGGGTCTCGCGCCCAGTGCTGAACGCGTCCAGGGTCGAGGTCTGCATCGCCAGGCCGAGGCGGGCGCGCACCTGGTCCGGGTGCTCGCCAACATCGATGCCGCCGACCTGCGCCCTCCCGCTCGTCGCGCGCAGCAGGGTGGCCAGGATGCGGATGGTGGTGGTCTTCCCGGCTCCGTTCGGGCCCAGAAAGCCGAACAGCTCCCCGGCGCGCACGGTGAAGCTGATGCCGTCAACGGCGCGCGTGGCTTTGTCGCCACTGCCGTAGACCTTCACGAGGTCCCGGACCTCGATCACTGCAGCGTCTGTCAAGGGTTGCCTGCCTCCTGCCCCAAGTGTGCCCGGTCCAGGATGTCAGCCTGTGTCACGTTCTCTTTCGGCTCGCAGCTTAGACCGATGCCGAGGGCGGGATTCATCGGTCCACCGTAGGCATCCTCGCGAACCCGTGCCGAATGTCCCGGTTCGGGGGGCCGTTCGGTGCCCGCACCCGTGCCCGACGACCCGGCCATGGCCCTCGCCGCCGGGTCATTCCACGCTCGACGCGAGCGTGGGGCAGCGGGCAACCGTGGTGAAGGTCCCGGCATTTCCGTGACCTTTCGCCCCCATGCCATAGGTCCCAACGGCTGGATCAAGGGTTCCTGCGTCACATGCGGCCGCAGCAGTCCAGCCCCGACAGTGGTCACGCACATCAAGCCCGGACGGGCTGGATAAACAGCAAAGAGGTATGGACCCGTGACCAGTCGACTCAAGGGACTCGGAATCGTCCTGGCGATCCTCGGCATCGCGTTCATCGCGGCCGGCGGCTACGCCTACATCAAGACCCAGGATGGAGCGAACTCGCTCCAGGCCTTCAGCGCGGCGCAGGCCGTCGAGCTGAACTACAACGAAGAGGGGCAGCTCGTCGATCGCGGCACCCCCGAGGGCGCGAACGCGATCATGGCCCTCCTGACCGATGACTGGGGCTACCCGGTCGTCGCCGGCGAGCTCGATCCAGCCGATCCGCTGGTGAACACCGCCAGCGAGTACATGTACCAGATGGCCACCATCGCCTACCACACCCTCCACGGCACCCAGACGGTCGTCCTCCCCGAGACGATCACCACCGAGGACGGCACGGTCTAC
>DASUSP010000238.1:0-4858 GCA_036375035.1 Candidatus Limnocylindria bacterium | reverse complement strand
GGCGGGCGCTACACCGGCGCGGTGCAGGGATACGTGACCGTCTGCGCCGACCGCTGCGTGCGGCTGCCGGTCGTCGACTGGTGCCAGTGCTACTGGGGCACCGCGGACCAGCGGGTGGCCGACATCTCGCACGCGGCCTGGTCGCTCATCACCGACCAGCCCCTCTCCCGCGGCCTGATCGAGGTCCGGATCATCCTTGACGACCCGGCCCTGGCGAGCGTCTGGAATGGAGGCTGACCACCGCCCCCGGTCAGGTGCAGCTGATGGTCACCTCGTCGGGCAGTTCGGCGAGGCCGCTGATCCGCTGCGTGAAGGTGCCCGTCGCATCTCCCTCCAGTGGGCCGGCCGACAGCGGCTGCACCCGCAGCACACTCCCGGCGGCATCGAACGCGCTCAATCGACACTTGGCATAGCCGCGCGAGGTACCGAGGTTGGTGACCTCGACGGTCACCTCCACGGCGCCGGGCGGCGCCGGCTCGAACGAGAGCACCGACGCCTCGTACGGTCCCACGCCGCGCATCGCCAGGCTGGCCCAGATGGCCAACGCCACCACCCCGGCGATGATGGCGACCACCATGGTGCCGTGGTACTGGCTGGCCGATGGGGTGGCCATGCCGGCCCGGTTGCAGATCTCGCAGATTGACTCGTCCGGCCCCACCTCGCGCCCGCACTTGATGCAGTGGCGGCCCGGGCGTGGGTCGGCCGGCGACAGCGGCTCGCTCACGACGCGCGCTCCAGCCGTTCGCCGGCGGCGATCGGCACGGTCAGCCGGTTCTCGGGCGGCGCCAGCGGGCAGCTCCACCGCGCGTCGTACGCGCAGGACGGGTGGTAGGCGTAGTTGAAATCGAGCACCAGCTCATCGGCCTCCGAACCGAGGTCGGCGCCCTTGGCCGAGTCCCACAGGTAGCGGCCGGCGGCGTAGGTCTCCGTGCCGCTGGTCGCATCCCGGAACGGGATGAAGATGCCGCCGGAGTACTGGTCCAGCCAGTGCACGGCCAGGCGGCAATCGCTGTCGGCCACCCGGAAGCTCACCCAGCCGATGCGGACGAAAGGGGTAGGGGCACCGTCGCGCGACTGGGGCAGGTCCAGCGCAGGCGCCTCCGGATCGGGCTCCAGTCGGGCGGAGAGGCGCAGCGCCGGATCGTGTCGCCAGTAGGCCAGCCCGCGGAAGTCGCGGCGGGCCGCCTCGGGGATCGGGGAGGCGGGATGCTCGGCGAAGAGCCGATCCTTGCCGGCACGGAAGTTCACGAGGCGCAGAGGCGCCGCGCGCCGGTCACTGCGCATGGCCTGGTAGAGGGCGGCGACGTTGCGTCGCCAGTCGGCGAGGTCGAGGTGGTCGGACATCGGTGCCGGCAAAGGATACGGGCGAAGCGTCATCGGCGCTCCGCCCGTATCGGTCCCCTTCGGAGAATCGGCGTCAGAGCAGGTCGTGGTCCTCCAGGAAGCGTTCCGCCACATCGGCGAAGGCCTCCTGGTTGGTGGCCACCGCCACGCCCAGCTCCGTGAGCACCTCGGTGCTCAGCTCGGCCGTGACCGAGTTGAGGATCTCCTCGAAGTCGGCGGGGGCCTCGTCCAGGAGCTCGGCGGTGGCAACCGGCGCGATGTTCTGCGCCGGCTGCAGCCCCAGGTCATCCTCGAGCAGCACGAAGTTGAAGGTCACGATATCGGGCTGGGTGGTGCAGACCTGCGCCACGTCGATCGCCTCGTTGTTCAGCGCCGTGGCCATCTCGGTGCTGCACGGCGACAGGTTCTCGATCTCCAGCTCGGCGATGTCGATGCCATACACCTCGTTCAGGCCGGGACCACAGACCGGGTTCTCGGCGCATGCCGGCGCGAGCCCCCAGACCAGCTCGTCAGCCACCTCGGCCAGGTCACTCATCGTCTCGAGCGAGTACTCGTCGGCGGTCTCCTGGCGGACGACCCAGCCGTCGGCATCGGTCCCCGGTGAGTAGTCGAGCGCCACCCAGCCCTTCTCGTCCAGGGCTGCCTGAAAGTTGTCCCAGGTCTCCTGCGGGTCGGAGGAAACCTCCGCCTCCAGGTAGCTCGCCCCGCCACCCAGGTATTCGGGGATGAGGTTCACCTCGCCGGCCTCCAGTGCGGCGTGGACCGCGGGCCGCTCTCCGATCTCCAGGCGCCGCTCGACGTCGTAGCCCGCGTTCTCCAGGGCCTGGGCATAGATCTCGGCCACGACGGCCGCCTCGTAGAAGCCAGCAGAGCCGACGGTGACCTGCGGCTTTTCCTCGTCGCCGGGGCTGCTGGCCGCCGGGCTGCTGCTCCCACCCGACGTGCAGGCGCTGATCACCAGCGCCAGCGACGCCGCCCCGAGAGCGAGCGTGCGGTTCGTCCGCATTGGGTCCTCCTTGGATTGGTCCGCTTTCCTCCGGCTGGGTGCCGGGGGCGAGCCGCCAGTCTACCAGCGACTCGTTCGACATCAAACTATAGGGGCGGTGAACGGCGGCGGTTCAGCATCACGCGGCCGCCGCCTCCCCGGGCTGTCGTGACGGGTGGCGATCGGCCCCCCGCAGTCCCGGCGAGAGCGCTGCACGCTGCAGCAGACCGAAGCCGAGCTCGGTGCCGATCGCCAGCAGGGCCACCAGCACCGCCGCCCCGAAGATGCGCACCTGGTCGTTGAGGAAGAGGCCCTGCACGATGAAGTGGCCCAGCGTGCCCCCACCCACCAGCGCCGCCAGCGTGGCGGTGGCCACGACGGTCACCGCCGACGAGCGGACGCCGGCGAGGATGACCGGAAGCGCCACCGGGACCTCCACCCGGCGCAGCAGCTGCAGCTCGGTCATGCCCATGCCGCGCCCCGCCTCGCGCAGGTCGTCGTCCACCTCGCGGAGGCCGGCGTAGGTGTTCGTCACGATTGGCGGGATGGCCAGCGCGACGAGGGCCACGAAGGCCGGCAGGAAGCCGATCCCGGCGCGCGCGAAGAGCAGGGTGGTGATGGGGTAGACGATCCCCAGCCAGCCGAGCGAGGGCACCGCCCTCCCGATGTTGCTGACCGCCACCACCGCTCTGGCGCCGCGATTGGTATGACCGATGTACAGGCCGGCAGGCAGCGCCAGGACCAGGCCGGCCAGCAGGGAGGTGGCCGACAGCCAGACGTGCTCCCACAGGCGCAGCCCGATGGCGTCGCGGCCGCTCCAGTTGGCCGGATCGGTGTACCAGGCCAGCACCTCGGACAGGAAGTCCATCGGTCCCTAGCCCGACCGAGCCTGAGCCCACGGCGTCAGGCGGCGCTGGAGGAGCATCAGCAGCCCGTCGGCCAGCACCGAGAGCGCCACCACCATCACCACGCCGGTGAGCGTGGCGGTCGGGAAGGAACGCTGGATGCCCACGTTCACGATCAGGTAACCCAGCCCTCCCATCCCGATCAGGGTCGCCACCGTCACCAGTCCGATGGTGGTCACCGTGGCGATCCGCAGCCCGGCCACGATGATGGGCAGCGCGATCGGCAGCTCCACCCGCCAGAGGCGCTGGGAGCGCGTGTAACCCATCGCCGTTGCGGCCTCGATCACCTCCGGCGGAACGCCTTCGATGGCGGTCACGATGTTGCGCACCAGGATCACCAGGGTGTAGCTGACCAGGGCGATCTCGGCGGTGAGCAGGGAGAGCCCGGTGATGGGGATGAGCAGGGCGAACAGGGCCAGGCTGGGGATCGCGTACAGCATCCCCGCCAGCCCGATGACGGGACCGTACAGGCGCGGCTGGCGCCGGACCAGCAGGGCCAGCGCGAAGGAGATCACGAATCCGACCCCAACGGCGATGACGGTGACGAGCACGTGCTCGCCGACGCGTCGGGCCAGCTGGTCGAGGTTGTCGACGACCCACTCGGGACGGATGAACGGCTGGCCCTCGATCACTGGCTCGGCGTCCCGCGCAGCGCCTCTCCGACCGCGTCGACGCTGACGAGGCCCAGCACCGCGTCGCGCTCGTCGACCACCACGCCCAGCTGCACGCTGGAGCCGAGCATGGCCGACAGGGCGTCGCGCAGCGTGGTCTCGGGCTGGACGGTCGGCGCCCCGGGCGAGGCCTCGTCGGCCGTCACGGGTCCGTCTCCAGCCAGGTCGTGCTGGTCGATCCAGCCCAGCGGCCGTCGCGCCTCGTCCACCAGCAGGGCGTACGCGGTGGGGCTGTCGGCCGCCGCGAGCCTGCGCCGCACCGTGGGGCGGTCCTCGCCGACACGTACGGTCACCGCCTCGGCCAGCGCCAGGTCGCGGACGCGGCCCAGCGACAGGCGCTTCAGGCCGCGATCGGCGCCCACGAAGCGCTCCACGAACTCGCTGGCAGGATGGGCCAGGATGGCATCGGGCGTGTCGTACTGAGCCAGGATGCCGCCGCGCTGCAGGATGGCGATGCGGTCGGCCATCTTGATCGCCTCGTCCACGTCGTGGGTGACGAAGATGACCGTCTTGCGCACCCGATCCTGCAGACGCAGGAACTCGTTCTGCAGCCGCTCGCGGCGGATGGGGTCCACCGCCCCGAACGGCTCGTCCATGAGCATCACTGGCGGGTCCGCCGCCAGGGCGCGCGCCACGCCCACCCGCTGGCGCTCCCCGCCGGAGAGCGCGGCCGGGTAGCGGGAACCGTACGTCGCCGGGTCCAGCCCCACCAGCTCCAGCAGCTCTTCCGATCGCTCGCTAATGCGCGCGCGCGGCCACTTCAGCAGCCGCGGCACGACAGCCACGTTCTCGGCCACGGTCAGGTGCGGGAAGAGGCCCACCTGCTGGATGACGTAGCCGATCCGCCGCCGCAGCTCCACCGCCGGCAGCGCCATGACGTCGTCGCCGTCGATGGTGATGCGCCCCGAGGTCGGCTCCACCAGGCGGTTGACCATCTTCATCGTCGTGGTCTT
>DASUSP010000237.1:0-6991 GCA_036375035.1 Candidatus Limnocylindria bacterium | reverse complement strand
GCAGGGCGAGAATCGCCTGGCGCGCCTCGGACAGCGCCGACTCGATGGCCGCGGCCACCTCGCCGGCCAGCCCCCGAGCGTCCTCCGGAAGGCCGTCGAGCCCCGCCAGTCGCGACTGCTTGAGCTTGGCGTACCACAGCTCCTGCGACATGCCGTCGTGGATCTCGCGGGCCAGGCGCGCGCGCTCCTCGGCCGTGGCGCGCTCCACGTCAGCGTCGCGCAACCGGACCAGCGCGTCGTTGGCGGCCCGAAGCGCCCGCACGTCGGCGGTCGCCTCGGCCGCCACGGCTACCAGGAGAATCCCGTAGAACGCGACCCGCAGCAGGTCACCGGTGGTCACCAGCGACGCGTACGACCCGGGGTGGATGGCCGAGTGCACCTGGCTGAAGGCGGCGACGATGAACCCGATGGCCAGGTACAGCTCCGCCGCCCTTCCATCACGCCGATGGAGACGGTACGACACGAGCGCCGCGACCAGGAATGCCAGCCCAATGCCCGCCTGCACGAGGATCAGCAATGGGCCTCCCGCGGCCAGCAGCGGCGAGGTCGGGTCGCGCACGAGCTGATCCAGCGCGGCTCCATCGAGGAGTTGCGGCAGGGCGCCCGGCGCCGCGGCCATAAGCAGCGTCAGCACCGCAATCACGGCGCTCGGGCCCCACAGCACCGCGCCCGCGGCGCGCTCGCGCGCTTCAGCGCCGCGCAGGGCGACGGATCCGGCCAGGACCAGGAGGGCGGCGGCCAGGCCACGGCCGACGATCACGGACCAGAGCGGCATCTGGCCCGGTTCCGCGAGCGACAGGCCCAGCTCCCGGGACGCGTCCGCCACGGCGATGGCGATGAAGGACAGGTTCTGGACCGCCAGCACCAAGAAGGCCGATGCCCTGAACAGCGCTGCGCGCTCGCCGCCCTCGCGGTAGTGAATCCAGGCCAGGATGGCGACCGCCACGGCCACCAGCGTGGCAGCCGCGTTCACGACCAGGTCCAGCGGCTCATTGACGAGCACCGGGGCGACGTCAGGGTCGAGCCAGACCAGCAGCGTCAGCAGGACGAGGACGACAGGCACGGCGGCCACCAAGACGTCGCCGCGTCGATAACGGCTCACCCCGTGGCTGCGGGCAGCCGGCGCGTGGGCGGACACGTCACGAAGGATACGAGCGGCGTCCACCGGGTGGGGTGGCCTCAGCCGTCGAGCCGGCGGCGGAGCTCCTCGTTGACCAGCCTCGCGTCCGCTCGGCCGGCGGTGCGTTTCATGACCTGCCCCACCAGGAAGCCGTAGATCTGCTGCTTTCCGGCGCGGTACTCGGCCACCTGGGATGGGAACTCAGCCAGCACCGTCTCCACCTCACGACCGATGAGGCCGCTGTCGCTGACCTGGCCGAGCCCCTCGGTCTCGATCACGGCCCGTGGAGACTCACCGGACACGAAGGCACGAGCCAGGACATCCTTGGCGTTGGTGACCGAAACGCGACCGGCCTCAACCTCTCCGATGAGCTCAGCCAGGCCCTCGGGGCGCATCGCCACGGCACCGGCTCGCAGCCCATCGGCGGCGTGCTGGTTCAGCAGCCGGCTGAACTCGCCGGTCACCCAGTTGGCAGCCGTCTTCGGCGCCACGCCCGCGGCGACGACGCCGTCGAAGTAGTCGGCCAGCTGCACGTCGGCGGTCAGCACGCCGGCGTCGTACGTCGATAGGCCCAGGGAATCCACGTAGCGCGCGCGGCGCGCGGCGGGCAGCTCCGGCAGGCTGGCCCGCACCTCCTCGACCCAGGCCGCGGACGGTCGCAGCGGCGGCAGGTCCGGCTCGGGGAAGTAGCGGTAGTCGTTGGCCTCTTCCTTCGAGCGCTGTGACACGGTGCGCCCGGCGTTCTCGTCCCAGCCCCGCGTCTCCTGGACCAGGCGCTCACCGCGCTCCAGCGCCTCGGCGTGCCGGGCGACCTCGTACTCCATCGCGCGCTCCAGCGAGCGGAAGCTGTTGAGGTTCTTTACCTCGACCTTGGTGCCGAAGCTGTCGGAGCCCATCGGCCTCAGGCTGACGTTGCCCTCGATGCGCATCGAGCCGGTCTCCATGTCGCCATCGGACGAGCCGATGTAGCGCAGGATGTCGCGCAGCGTCTCGCCGTAGGCGCGGGCCTGGGCCGGCGAGCGGACATCGGGCTCGGTGACGATCTCCATCAGCGGCACCCCGGCGCGGTTGAAATCGACCAGGGTGTGGCCGCGTCCCCCGTGCTGCAGCCGTGCGGTGTCCTCCTCGAGGTGGACCCGGGTGATGCCGATGGCGACATCGGTCCCCTCCGAGGCGACCGGGACCAGCAGCCGCCCGTTGGAGCACAGCGGCAGGGCGTACTGGCTGATCTGGTAGCCCTTGGGCAGGTCCGGGTAGAAATAGTTCTTGCGCTCGAAGCGCACCGCCTCCGTCTCGACGTGGCACTCCAGCGCCAGGCCGGTGAGCATCACCAGCTCCACCGCGCGGCGGTTGATGACCGGCAGCGTGCCCGGCATCCCCAGGCATACGGGGCAGGTGCGCGTGTTCGGCTCATCCCGCTCGCCCGGGTGCGGAGCCGTTGGGCAGCCGCAGAACATCTTCGATTCCGTGCGCAGCTGCGCATGGACCTCGATGCCGATGACGGTCTCGTACCGGGTGGCGATGGACATGGCCCGATTGTAGAGAGTGCCGCGGCCGGTCAGCCGGAGGCGCGCGACGACGGCTCGCGGCGATACAGGCGGCGCGCTACGCTGTGGCCCGATGAAGATCGGCGAGTGGGACAACCTCGGACGCGCGCGCGGCCTGCTGCAGCGCCAGCTGGGGGAGCTGGACGCCAGCGAGCTGGCTTCGCACGTGTCGCTCAACCCGGAGACCGGGCGGCTGCGCATCCTGGTGGCCACCAACCTGGGGCTGATCGAATACGGCTACGGGCCGGCCGGCTCCGACCCCGAGGGCGCCTGGCTGCTGCGCGGCGAGGTGTACCGATGGAGCTCCGTGCGCGGGCTGCGTCTCCAGACCGACGCCCAGGTCGACGAGGACTCCGGGGAGGTGCGCGGCATCTGGCGGCTGATCGCCGAGCAGCCGAAGATGGAGCTGACCGCGGACACCACCGCGACCGACGAGCGTTCCCTGGCGGCCCTGCTGCCGTTCGCCAACGCCTGCATGGAGCGCGCCGGCTGACTGCCGGCGAGCCTCGGTCAGTCGCAGAGGGCGGTCAGGTAGATCGCGCCGAACGGCAGCCTGAATCCCCCGTCCCCGTCACGCGGCGCGGCGTCCATCAGGTCGCGCACGAACGCGTCCATGCGCTGCCTGCTCCAGCCGGCCGTCGCCCGGCCCCGGGCGCCTACCCGCAACCAGGTGCGGAAATGCGCTTCGTCCCGGAGCGGAATGACGATCGCGGCATCCGTATCGGTCCGGATGCCGGTCCAGCCCGCCTCGCTGGCCCAGGCAGCGACGTCGGCCGGCGTCGGGTAGTCGTCCCCCCACGGGAGACCGTGGCGCTCGTAGACCGGGGACAGGACAGAGATCGGGACCACGTCACGAGGCCCCGGCACCGACAGGGAGAGCCGGGCGCCCGCCTTGGCGACGCGGCGCCACTCGCGCAGGGTGGCGATCCGGTCGTCGGCGAACAGCAGCGCGTGGACCGCGAGCACGACATCCACCGACGCATCGGGAAGGGGAAGCCACGCGAAGTCCGCTTCGACCAGCTCCGCACCCAACCCCCGGCGCCGCGCCAGGTCCAGCATGCCCGGGGCGGCGTCGACGCCGATCACGCGGCGCCCCTCGCCGGCGGCCAGCTCCAGCGCGTTGCCGGTCCCGGTGCCCAGATCCAGCACCCTCTCGCCGGGGCGCAGCCTGGCGCGTCGCACGACCTCCTCCGCCACGGGGCGCAGCGCGGGAGCCATGGTCTCGTCGTAGGCTCGGGCGCTGCTCGAGAAGGCGGCCGCACCCCCGCGCCGCTGCAGGGTCAAGCCCGACGACGCTCCACGAAGCGCTGCAGCCGGTCCATGGCCTCGACGATCTCCTCGTACGCGGTGGCGTAGCACATCCGCACGTGCCCGGCGCCGGACGGCCCAAAGGCGCTGCCCGGCACCACGGCCACCTTCTCCTCGCGAAGCAGCTCCTGCGCGAAGGCCTCGTCGTCCAGGCCGGTGGAGGTGATATCCGGGAAGCAGTAGAACGCTCCCTCCGGCTCGAAGCAGAGCAGGCCCATCCGGTTCAGCCGCTCGGTCATGAGGCGCCTGCGGCGGTCGTACTCGGCGCGCATCTCGGCCACGTGCGGGGCGCCGGAGCGGAGCGCCTCGATGGCCGCGTACTGCGCCGCGGTCGGCGCGCACATGATCCCGTACTGGTGCACCTTGGCGATCCCGGCCATCAGGGCCGCCGGCGCGGCGACGTAGCCGATGCGCCAGCCGGTCATCGCGTAGCTCTTGCTGAACCCGCCGATCAGCACGCTCCGCTCGCGCATCCCCGGCAGGGACGGGAAGGCGGTGTGCCGATGGTCGCCGTAGACCAGCTGCTCGTAGATCTCGTCGGTGATCACCAGCAGGTCGTGGCGCTCGGCGACCGCGCCGATCGCCGCCAGCTCGTCGCGGTTCAGCACGGCGCCGGTCGGGTTATTCGGGTAGCCCAAGAAGATGGCACGCGTGCGGGGCGTGACGGCCGCCTCGACCATCTCGGCGGTGAGGCGGAAGTCGGTCCGGTCGGTGGTGGGAATGGCGACCGGCACGCCGCCGGCCAGGGTGATGCACGGGCCGTAGGCCACGAAGCATGGTTCGTGGTGGATCACCTCGTCGCCGGGATTGATCACAGCCCGCAGCGTGGCGTCCAGGCCCTCGGAAGCGCCCACGGTCATGATCAGCTCGGTCCGCGGGTCGTAACGCACGCCGTGGCGCGCCTCCAGGTCGTCGGCGATCAGCTGCCGCAGCTCGATCATGCCGCCGTTGGCGGTGTAGTGCGTCTCCCCCGCTTCCAGGCTCGCGATCGCGGCCCGAATGATGGGCTCCGGGGTGGTGAAGTCCGGCTCACCGATGGTCAGGCTAATGACGTCCTTCATCTCCGCCAGCATGTCGAAGAAGCGGCGGATGCCCGATGGCGGCATGTCGCGGATGGTGGACGACAGGAATCGGTCCGCTGAGGGACCCTCCCCCGCGGGACCGATGTCGGGGCGCGGGACGGCTGCTGGCTCGATGCTCATCGGCCAATAGTCTAGCCCCCGACGCCGCGCTACCACCCCGGCGTCGGGCTCATCGGTCCCGCCGACTCAGGGCCTGGTGGCCTCCTCGCGCAATCCGGAGAGCCAGTCGTCCGCGCGACGCTCTCTCGTCAGACTCCCGTCCGCGGCATCCGGCGTCATCGATTCGACACCCGGATCGTCGCCGCGCGGCGGGCGTACCGTCACCTCAAAGGTTGGGGCCGCCGCCGAATCCCCGATCGTCACGGCGCCGGCCCGAACGAGCACGAAGCGACCGTTGACGGCTCGATTCAGCCACGAAACGGCTGCCGCATGCTCGCTCGCGGGTTCGCCGCAGATCCAGACTCCGTGCTCTGCGCTACTCGCGGCCATGTGGCGAACGAGCGCTCCGAAGGCCTCATCCGTGGATCGACCGCGCTGGGGCACTACCACCGCGGCCTGTCCCGATCGCTCGGCGGCGAGCACGACGGGCGTACTTCCGTCGAGGACCTGCGGAGCCTCCAGGCTCAGCGATGTTGCATCAGCCACCGCATCGAGGTTCTCGGCGAGCCACGCGGCAAAGCGCGCGTCGTCCGGCCAGAGTGCACCGGCCTCGACCTGGCGCAGCCGCCCGAGGCTCGGGGTGCCGTCCCCGGGATGAGCGGATGGGCTCACCGGGGTCGCCGAGAGGGTTGGACTCGCGCCCTGGATCGGCGCAGCACCGTCAGACTCTACCGGCCCTGGCCGTGGCGTGGCGTTCCCCGTGATGGCGGACAGTCGCGCCAGTGGTCCCATGCCATCCGATTGAGGTCGGCCGGGCTGCATGTCTTGCGGCGGCTCGGCGGGGCGTTCCATGTCGGTTCTCCGTTCTGCCAGACGCTTCGTTTGCTGAACCCTGGACAGCGCTGGCATTGTCGATGGTGATGCCGCCGCGCAGAACAGTACCTATGGACGATCACCCGCGCCCAGACGTATGAAGCGGCGCTCACCCGCCTCGATGGCGAGCGGCAGGCGGTTCACCGCCGGCGGCAGCGGGCAGGTGGCGTATGGCGTGAAGACGCAGGGCGGGTTGTAGGCCAGGTTGAAGTCAACCACCACCCGCCCGTCGGGCTGCACCGGCTCGGTATACACGAACCGTCCCCCGCCGTACGTGTCCCGGCCGTTGGTGGCATCGGCGAAGATCAGCCACAGCGACCCATCGTCGGGGTCGCCGGGCAGCGCGGACAGGCGCCACTCCCGCCCGTCGCGCTCGAAGACAACGACGCCGGCGCAGGGCTCCCGCGTGACCAGGCCAATCACGTCCACCACCTCCAGCGTGGCCCCTGGCTCCGCGCGCTCCAGCCGAGCCTCCAGACGCCAGCCAGGGTCGATCGGGAAGTGGTCCATGCCCGCGAATGCCTCCAGCGCGGGCGAGGCGTGGTCGCGGACACGCAGCCCGTGGCGGTCGCCGCGTCGGATGACGTACATGCGCAGCGACCCGGCGTCCAGGGTTGTCGGTTCGCCGGTCTGGTCATCGGCCATGGGCAGGTCGGGGTGGCCGACGCGCCGAAGCAGGACGCCATCGCCGCCCAGGACCAGGGTGCCGAGGTGCGGCGGCACGTCCTCCCCGCTGCGCAGCACCAGGTCGTTATCGGACGAGGATCCGAACGTGTTCTCGCCGGGCGCCAGCCAATGCAGCCCCACCAGCGTCAGCCACCCGTCCGGGTCGCGCAGCCGGGCCTCGCGGGCCGCGCGCCAGGCGAGCACCGACTCGCTGTGCTCCTCGGGCGTCATCGGGCCGGAAGGAAGAGCAGGTAGGGCGCCGTCCTGGGACCGAGCCTGACCCAGGCTCCGGGGCC
>DASUSP010000236.1:0-4314 GCA_036375035.1 Candidatus Limnocylindria bacterium | reverse complement strand
AGATCGGCGGGGTGGGGGACCTGGGAGCTGCCATCCTGGCGCAGGTGCCCGAGCAGTTCCGGCCGATGGTCGAGCCGCTGATCCCCGGCATCGTGGCCGGCATCTACGAGGCGTTCTCGCTGGCGACCGCCGCGACATTCGCGCTGGGCATCGTCAGCGCCCTGATCGCCGCGCTGGTGGTCCTGGTGGTCCTGCCCGCCGGTCGCATCGGCGAGCGAATCGACGCGGCCACGGTGGAGCCGCCCTTCGGCGAGCCCGAGGCGGTCCCGGTGGTGGCGGAGCAGTAGCCCGACACGCGGGCTCCAGAGGCGTCGTCCCAGCCCGTGGGTCCATGCACCACGGACCGCCCGTTCGACGGCGAGATGGAAGCGGCTGGATCGCCGTTTGGACCTGCCTCTGAAACGTCCGGCCACCGGAGCGGTGGATTCGAGCCCTGCGGCGGACTTTGGTGGTCGATAGACCCCCCGCCTGGGAATCCGGCCACGTTCCGCCGGTCCGGGCGCTCAGCCCTCCAGCCGGCAGACCTCCACCGGTCGGTCGAAGCCGTTCGCATCACCACCACCGGACCCTGCGGCGCAAATCAGCGACTGCAATCCGGGCCCGGTCGCCGTACCATCGGTCCATGGCGCAGCTTGACTCCAGGAAGCGGGCCGAGCTGCGGGACAGCGACTTCGCGTACGTGGATGCCCGCGGCCGCCGCCGCCTGCCGATCCACGACGAGGCCCACGTCCGCAACGCCCTGGCGCGCTTCAACCAGGTGGTTTTCGACGACGAGGCGTCGCGGGCGACCGCGCGTACCAGGCTGCTGAAGGCAGCCAAGCGCCACGGGATCGTGCCAATCGGCTTCATGGAGGGCCAGCTGCGCGCCACCGGCCCGCGGAGCCTGCCGACCGGCCACGTCACCTTCCTGCTCAGCGACATCGTCGACTCCACCGGCCTGCTGCAGCAGCTGGGCGACGGCTACGCGAAGGTCCTGGCCGACGTTCGGCGCCACATCCGCTCGGCGGTGCGGCGCACCGGCGGACGCGAGGTGGACGCTCGCGCCGACGAGTTCCTGGCGGTCTTCACCGATGCGGGCGCGGCGGTCACCGCTGCTCTGACGATTCAGTCCGGAATGCACGACCACCCGTGGCCGGACGGAGCCGCGGTCCGCGTTCGGGTCGGGCTGCACAGCGGACGCCCCACGCTGACCGATGCGGGCTACGTTGGACTGGTGGTGCACGCCCTCAACCGGATCTGTGCGGTCGCCGGGGCCGGAAAGATCGTGGCCTCCGCCGCCGTCCTGGCCGCGGTCGGGGAACGGTGGCCCGCCGAGGCGGCGTCCCGCGAGCTGGGCCCCACCCCTCTGCGCGGCGTGCGCGAGGCGGTGGTGCTGCACGAGGTGAGCGTCGCTTGACATGCCGGCGGCCGGCCGGTGTCATAGGCCGATGATCCGAGTGACGCGACGGTGACCCAGCTCGCACCCGATCAGGCAGCCCCGCAGGAGGTGGCGGCGCGCCTGGAGGCGCACCGCTCCGAGCTGACCGGCTACGCCTACCGCATGCTCGGCTCCTCCTTCGAGGCCGATGACGCCGTGCAGGAGACGATGCTCCGCGCCTGGCGCAACATCGGGCAGTTCGAGGGTCGCGCCGCGCTCCGCTCGTGGCTGTACCGCATCGCCACCAACGTCTGCCTGGACATGCTCGGGTCGCGTCAGCGTCGCGCGCGGCCGATGGACCTCGCCTCCGCGGGCCGGGCGGAGGGGCCGCTGGGGGAGACGCTGCCGGAGGTGAACTGGCTGGAGCCGATCCCCGACGGCCGCGTGGTCCCCTCCAGCGGCGACCCGGCGGAGGTGGCCCTGGCCCGCGAGTCGGTGCGGCTGGCCTTCATGGCCGCCCTCCAGCACCTGCCGCCGCGGCAGCGGGCCGTGCTGATCCTGCGCGAGGTGCTGCGTTGGCGCGCCTCTGAGGTCGCTGAGCTGCTCGACACCAGCGTGGCGTCGGTCAACAGCGCCCTGCAGCGGGCCCGGGCGACGCTCTCCGAAGCACAGCGGCGTCCCGACCACACCGCCCCGCCGGAGGCCATGGACGCGGAGCATCGGGCACTGCTGGAGCGGTACGTGGATGCCTTCGAGCGCTACGACATGGCCGCCCTGACCGCGCTGCTCCACGAGGACGCGCACTGGAACATGCCGCCTTACGCGCTGTGGCTGCAGACCCACGCCGACATCGTGGGCTTCTGCATGGGCATGGGGATCGGCTGTGAAGGCTCCAGGCTGGTCCAAACCGTCGCCAACGGATCGCCCGCGTTCGGCCAGTACAAGCCGGCGCCCGATGGCGGTCACTCCGCGTGGTCACTCCAGGTCCTCGAACTGTCAGGTGACCAGATCGCCGGCATCACCTTCTTCCTGGACGTCGAGCGCCTGTTCCCGCTGTTCGGGCTTCCTCTCCGCCTCGGCGAGTGACCGGGGCCCAGCACCTCGCCAAGATCCGCGAGGCCAATCAGCGGATGGCCCCCGGTCGGGTGACCGAGGGCCATCGGGGCGCGGACAGATCGGGCTGCCGCTACTGCATGGCGCTACGGGCCGCGAGCCGGTGCGCCTCGGCGATGGCCGCGTAGCCCGCGTCGTTGGGATGGATGTTGAAGACTGGTCCGCCGATGTGCGTCATTGCCAGGGCGTTGTCGCCGATGGCGGTGTATCCATCGACCACGATGAACTCGCGATCCACGAACGTCCCCGTCGCCAGCGTGACGCAGGCCATGATGTCGTCCAGCCCGACGTTGTACGGGTTCGCCAGCGCCGTGCAGTCGACCGCGAGGTCGGCGCCGAGCAGCGCGACGTCGATCGGTTCCTCGAAGGGCGACCCGGTGCCGCCGAACGGGTTGTACAGGGTCACCACGAAGAACTGCTCATCGCCGGGGTCGGCGTCCAGTGCGGCGTCGAGCATGCCGAGGATGGTCGGGTAGTTCGTGGCCACCTGTGCCAGGTAGTACGCAACCTGTCCCTGGCACTCGGCGCTGACCGGGTTGAGGCGGCAGGCATCGGTCTCATCGTTCATGAGGTCGAGCAGGTCGTTCCCGCCGATGCTCAAAGTCACGATCTTCGTATCGGTCGTCGGATCGCCGATCGCGGCCATCGCGGCGTACACCTGGCCTGCCAGGAAGGTCGCGGTCGTCTCCCCGCCGACCGCCAGGTTGGCCGTGAGCTTGGCATCGCCGTGCGGGGTGCCGGCGAAGTAGTCGGCCATCAGCGGCACGTAGGCGGTCGCGTCCCAGTCGGACGCGCCATCGCCCACCGCCAACGAGTCCCCAAGGGCGAGGTACAGGCCCGTCGGGGGTTTGGCAGCAACGGGGGCTGCGAGGGTCAGCGCCAGGACGAGCGCGGAGAATAGGGCCAATCGGGCGCGCATGTGCGTCTCCTCCAGGTCGAGTTTCGCGGAGGGCGGCTCGGGTGAGCCCGGGTCAGTCGCGCGAGATGACGCAAACCTAGCGCGCGACGACTGCGGTACGACTCCGGCGGCTTGGGGAGCCGTGGTCACTCTCGGTCGTGGGGGTCTCCGGCGACCCGACGTTCGGGCTGCCGCCGAGGCTGGACGCCCAGCGCCCGTACCAGCCCGGCCAGGCGCAGCAGCTCGGCCAAATCCTCCGGCGCGTTCTCGATCCGCAGTACCGAGCCGCAGCGCCGCACCACCAGGCCCAGCCTGGCCAGCGCGTCGACCGTCTCGAGGTCGGCTCGCTCCAGCCCGGCCGCGTCCAGGATGACCGCGTGTCGCGACAGCGCCGGCTCCTTCCCGTGCCCTCCTTGGGTAGGACCGATGGCGTGGCCGGGACTCATCGGTCCGGGGCCGCTACGCTGCGCGGCATGCAGGATCCGAGGAGCTTCCGCGGCATGGTGGTCTGTGGCTTCGCCCATCCGGGCAGCCAGCTTCGTCGCGAGCTGGTTGACCTGGTGCTGGCCGGCACCAAGACGGCGACCGCCGGCCTGGCGATCGAGTACCAGCTGGACGGCGACCCGTTTCCGACGCCGGGGACGCGCGAGGCGGTGATCGACGCCGACGGGCGGTTCGAGGGCGTGATCGAGACCACGGAGTGCCGGATCGTGCGCATGGCGGAGGTGGACGACCAGTTCGCCCGCGACGAGGGGGAGGGATTCGCCGACGCCGCGGACTGGCGCGCCGCGCACGAGAGGTTCTGGAACGGCTACCTGGACGAGCTCCGCCAACGCATGGGGGACGCGGACTGGTCCCTGACCGATGACACCCAGGTCGTCTGCCAGCGCTTCCAGCTGGTCGAGCGCTATCCCGAGCCGATCCCGCCCGAGGCGGACCCAGCCGC
>DASUSP010000235.1:0-3408 GCA_036375035.1 Candidatus Limnocylindria bacterium | reverse complement strand
TGTCGCAGCTGCTCGACGCCGTCGCCGAGCAGCGCTCAGGCCTGATGGTCGTCAACTCGGCGGCCATGCTGGCCGAGCTGCGCGCGGCCCTGGACGCCACCCAGCCCGGGCTGGCCGAAGCGATGAGCGGCTACCTGGACGCGACTCCACCGTACAGCGTCGGGTCGGTCTCGTTCGCGGACGATGCGTTCCTGATGGACGCGGCATCGCAGCTTCCCGACGCCGAGCTGCGCCCGGAGAACTCGGAACGGACGCTGGCCGGGCGTCTCCCGGCCGACACGCTCTTCTTCGCCGACGGCTCGCGCATCGGTCCGATGCTGGAGCAGGCGCTCGTCGCCATGAAGGCCACCCTGGCGATCGGCGCGATGGACTCGGAGCAGCTCGACGGCCTCGACCAGGTCGAGACGGCCCTGGGCGCCGAGCTGGAGGAGTTCGTGAGCTGGATCGGCGACGGCGCGGTCGCGGGCGGCTGGGACGGCGACGCGCCATGGTTCGGTGCGCTGCTGCAGGCGGACGATGCCGACGCCGCGGCCCGACGCCTCAACCAGCTCGGCGCGTTGGCGGAGCTTGCCGCTGCCGAGCAGGGGAGCGGCGTGCAGGTCGGCACGGAGACCGTTGGTGGCGTGGAGGTCACGACGATCACCTTCGGCGGCGAGCCGACGCCCGCGGTGGAGGCCTTCGCCGAAGCGGTGACGATCCAGTACGCGCTCGACGGCGACCTGGCGCTGCTCGGCGTCGGCGATCGCTTCGTGGAGGCGGCACTGAGCCAGGGAGCCGCCGGCTCGCTGGCGGAGAGCGACCGCTTCGACGCCGCGATTGATCGCTTCGGCGGATCGGCCAGCTCGGGGACGTTCTTCCTGGATCTCGCCGGCCTGCGCGAGGCGGTCGAGGGGGCGATGCCGCTCGACGCGATGGGCTACGCCGAAGTGCGGGAGAACCTGCTGCCGCTGGACTACCTTGCCGGTGTCACGCGTGTCGACGGCGACCTGCTGGTCTCACGGATGGGCCTCGTCCTGCGCTGAGGTCGACTCCGGCGCCGCCGCACGCTCGGCAGCGCGCGCCTCGATCTCGAAGGCGTTGCCCCGGTACCAGCCGGTCCCGGCCCGCCACGCTCGCCACGAGGCGAGGGCGTAGCGCGGCGCCAGCCACCAGCCGTGGCGCCGCCACTGATCGACGTGCGCCAGCTCGTGGCGCAGCTCGCGCTCGTTCATCGGGCGCCAGGCCAGGATGTCGCGGCCGATGGTGATCGCCAGCCAATTGGGCAGGATCAGCCCGCCCGGCCGCCGCAGCCACGGCCAGACGTGGACCCGGGGTCGCGAGCGGCGGACGGGCGGCACGGCTCAGGCCCTCCCGGCGAGCAGCAGGTCCGGCCGGCGGCCCCAGTGCTTCAGGAAGCGGTAGAAGTTGCGCCGGCTGAGGCGGTCGCGCTCGTCCTCCGGCAGCGAGCTCCATCCACGGTGCTCGTGACGGCGCAGCGGGAGCTCGCCGACGGCGACGGCGCGCCAGCCGCGGTCCCGGACGGCGAACGACAGGTCGAGGTCCGCGTGCCGGTACCAGCGGAAGTGGGGGTCGAAACCGCCCACCGCCGCCAGGGCCTCTCGGCGCAGGGCCAGGCAGTAGCCGAGCACGGCGTCGACCTCGCCGGGGGGCGCATCCTCGAAACGCCGGGCGTCCTGCGAGACGACGCCCCACGGCCCTGCCACCCCGACCGTCGCGTCCCCGAAGGCCGCCTTGAGCGGCGTGACGAAGTCGCCGGTGGGCTCCACCGAGGAGTCCAGGAGGACCACCACCGCCCCGCGCGTGCGACGCAGGCCCAGGTTGGCCGCCTCCGCCCAGCCGAGCCGGACCGTGGCGGGCAGCACCGTGGCCGGCAGGCCGGCCAGCACCGGATCCGCGGGCGCGGCCTTCCCGTTGGCCACCACCACCAGCTCCCACGCCTGTTGCGGCGCAGCGCCGCGCAGCGTGCCGGCCAGCCGCGCCAGGTCATCGGGATGGTCCTCGAGCAGCGTCACCAGCGAGACGTCCAGGCTGGGCGGCTCTTCGAGCAGCGAGGCCAGGTGCTCAGCCCGGGCGTAGCTGGTCCCTCCGCTCGCGGCGCTCGGGGCGGGCCGCAGCGTGCTTCCGGCCGCGGAGTCGACCGCTTCCCAGCCCAGCGCGCGCAGCTCGTCTCGCAGGCGATCGGCGGTGTCCCAGTCGCGGCTCGCGCGGGCAGCGGCCCGCTCGTCGGCGAGGCGCCGCGCCTCGTCGGGAGGGCCGTCGCTCACCGCTCGCCGCCGGCCGGCCAGGGGGCCGTCCTCCCGATCGGCCGCCCGTCTGCCTCGCGCTCCAGCTTGTGGGCCCCCATCCCGATTGGCCGGTAGCGCAGCCGCTCCACTGGCCGTCCGCCGACCAGGTGCTCGGCGACGATCTCCTCGGCGTCGGCCGGAGTCAGGGCCGCGTACCAGACGTCATCAGGGTAGACCACGGCCATCGGTCCATTGCCGCACTGGCTGAAGCAGCCGGCGTGGTTGATGCGCACCCGGTCGGCCAGCCCGGCGTCGGCGGCAGCCGCCTTGAGCGCCGCATGCAGGCCGATGCCGTCCCCGTCGATCGACGGGCACCACTCGCCGCGGGTGCAGACGAAGACGTGTCGCTCGTAGACGGACATGGGCGCGGAACGTACTACCTCACGGGACCGAAAGTACCGGGCGGCCAGAGCCCACCTCAACCTTACTATCCGACCACGAGCCACGCCGTCCGCACCCAATCCATCAAGGCGTGGCCGGAACGGACTTATGTGGTGGAGGATCGCCCACCGATGATGACGAACGAGGTAGGAAAGCTTCTCACGGCCTCCGAGGTCGCGGAGATGCTGCACCTGCACGTGAACACGGTCAAGCGACTCGGCGACCGCGGTGAGCTGCCCTTCTTCCGGGTCACCAGCCGCGGCGACCGGCGCTTCCGCTACGACGACGTGGTCGAGTTCCTCCGCCGCGACAAGTAGCCCCACTACGCCAGGGGGACTGGACGACCGACCGCCGAGGTGCCAACTTCTCGGCGGTCGGTCGTTGTCTGGGATAATCCGGGCCCGATGACCGATGAACCCCGACTCCGCCTCGCCGAGGGCCAGCGGCTCCTGGACCAGGGCGACCTGGACGGCGCCGTCACCATCCTCGGCCCGCTCACCGGGCACCCGCAGCTCGCCGGCGATGCCTGGCAGCTGATCGGCACCGCGCGGTACCGCCTGGACGACGAGGAGGGGGCGTTGGCGGCCTGGCAGCGCGCCGCGGAGAGCGGCGGTCCGAACGCCTGGCTCGGCTGGCGCTCGGTGGCCGAGCAGCACGTCCGCAACGGCGACCTGGAGGAGGCCATCGGCGCTTATCGCGAGGCGGACCGGCGCGCGCCGGCCGAGGAGCGCGGAGCGATCGC
>DASUSP010000234.1:0-4915 GCA_036375035.1 Candidatus Limnocylindria bacterium | reverse complement strand
CAGCGCGAGCGTCGCCAGGACCAGTCCCAGCCCGATGAGCCCAGCCCCGCCGACGAGCCACGCCCGGCGCGGTCCACCGAGCAGCCGCATGGCGTCCGGCAGGTCCAGCGACGAGATCACGAAGCCTCCCGGTGGCGGCTCCAGGACGATCCGTCCAGCGGCGTCGTGGACCGGGCGCGCAAGGACCAGGAGCCGGTCCACGACGCTGATCGCCCGCGTCACCGAGCGTGCGGCCACAGGGAGCAGGCCCTGCCGCTCCAGCCGTGCCAGGGCAGCTCGATGGGCCTCGTCCGCCAGGTCCGCGGGGTCGCCGCGCCAGACGTGCGGGATCGTCACCAGTGGCTCGGCCGCGCTTGACGCGTCGAGCGGGAGCGACCCGTCGTGGTCCCACAGCTCGAAGCCGCGGGTCTCGCGCAGTCGCTCGATCGTCCGCCAGCGGCCACCGGGCAGCTGCACCTCGACGTCGCGGTGCAGCGCCACCAGCCGGTCGTCGCGCGCGGTGACCATCGGGTCCGGGCTGCGAATGCGCCCGACCACCCGCACCGGGCGTGTTGGCAGCGGGTCCATGTCGAGCAGGTCGCCGACGCGCACCTCGGCAGCACCCGCCAGCCGCCGCCCGAGCGACAGGTCCGACCCGGAGGCGCGCACGAGCGTCGCTCCGGCCAGGGCGCAGATCGCGGCGAGGGCAAGCAGGAGCAGCGGAATCGGTGGCATGGGCGGAGGGATTATCGCCCGATAAGTGGCTGGTAAGCGGCGGTCGCTACGCTCCGTTCACGAGCCGGTGGGTGGGTGGCCGGCCGCGCCGCAGAGATCGGGAGGTATCGTCGCCAACGGAACGTCCGTCCGCAGCCGAAGTCTCGCTCGCCTCGCTACGGAGGTTCCGCATGTCTGCCCGATGGCGCGCCCCAGCGCGCGCAGCGAGCGCAGGGCTCCCTCTGCGCCTGTCAATCCTTGCAGTTCTCGTCCCCCTGGCCGGGACGCTGCTCGTCCATGCCGCGTCGGCGGCTGATCCTCCGCCGGCGGCCAGGCGCCTCGATCCGGCCGATGCTCGCCGGGCCGGCGTTTCCCTGCAGCTCGTCCCGCACCCCGAACTGCCGGCGAGCGTCCTGGAGGTGCGCCCCGATACCGGCTCCGCGTTCGCTGGGATCGTCCTGGAGGCCGCGCCGGACGGCGCCTCGGTGGCCCTGGCCGACGCGCTTGGCGACCCGGTCGCCGGGCTGGTGCTGGCCCGTGCCGACGGCTCGCAGCTGCGGGTCGAGCTGGATGGCGTCATCGACGCCACGTTTGCCGGCGACGCGGCCAGCCTGGCCGTGGTCGACGGCCTCGGACGCCTCTGGCGCGTGGACGCCGGCGGCGGCGCCGCGGAGGCGATCGCCGACGGCCCGTTCATCGGCGCGCCGGTGGTCCAGGACGACGGGACCATCCTGGCGCTGGCCGTGCCGTCGGTGGAGGCGCCCTTCCGCTCGCGATTGACACGCGTCTCGCCTGACGGCGAGCTGGAGCCCATATCCGACGAAGGGCTGGTCTACGGCGCCGCGCCGCTCGCCGACGGTTCGCTGGCGGTCATCGCCCACCGGCCCGAGGGCACGGCGGTGCTGCGCCTCCAGGAGGGCGCGGCCACGCTGCACGTCGACCTGGGGCCAGATGCGGTGAACGTGTCGCTCTCCGCCGACGGCGGCGTGATCGCCTGGGAGAGCGGCGGACGGGCGTTCGCCCGCGGTCGATCCGGCGAGGTGCTGGAGATCGGGTCGGGCGCGCGCCCGCAGGTCACCCGCGACGGCTCCGCCGTCCTGCTCGAGCGTGATGGTGGATCGGTGCTGGTGGATCTCGAGGGGCGGGTGCTGGCATCGCTGCCGGCGGCCGCAGTCATCGGCTGCAGGGGAGGATGCGCGTCATGAAGCGCCGCTTCATCTCCCTGCCGGGGGCCCTGCTGCTCCTGGCTCTGGCGGCGGGGGCGGCCTCCGCCACCGATGACTACACGCTTCCGTTCTACGACCCGGACGTGTCGCTCCTGTATGGCGTCGACCGCGACCCGCGCGTCGGGATCCAGCTGGATTGGACCGGGAAGGTCTGGTACGACAGCGCGACGCATCCCGGCCGCGTCTACGACAACCACACAGGTATCGATTACCCGATGCCGCTCTACTCGTACCTGGCTGCCTCCAAGGCAGGGATCGTCGTCGACCGCGAGGGCGGCTATGGCACCACGCAGAAGGGGAGCTTCGGCAACTTCGTGCAGGTGCGGCACAGTGACGGGCGTCACACCCTGTACTACCACCTGGCGAGCAGCAGGGACGGCGGTCTCCTGGTGGCCGTCGGTGAGCAGGTCCCGGACGGCGAGCCGGTGGGCCGGTCCGGGTGCAGCGGGATCTGCTATGGCGCCCACCTGCATTTCGAGGTGCTCGTCGAAAGCGGCAAGGACCTTGTCATCAGCGATCCGCAGTTCCGACGGCTGTGGACCACCTGGCCGGGACGGGTGCCGTTCCTGGCGACCTATGTCCGCGAGAGCAACGCCGGGACGGAGGTCATTCGCAAGGGGCGGACCATCACACACTGGGTCGAGTTCCGGAACAGGGGCGGTCGCACGTGGCGACCCAACATCTTCCCCGGACGTGTCGTGCTGGCGACCTGGAAGCCGGCGGCGCACGACAGCAAGTTCGCGGCTTCGGACTGGCCGTACCCATGGATGGCGACCAGGGTGGACCAGTCATCGGTGCCACCCGACTCGGTAGGCCGCTTCACCTTCGGGCTGCGCGGGTCGCCGAAGGTGGGCAGCTACGTGGAGACCTTCAACCTGCTCGCTCAGAGCGTCCGCTGGTTCGACCACGACCACCTGGGCGGGTTCTACATCCCGATCATCGTGACGGACCTGTACGAGTAGCGGAGGCCAACGCTTGAACATGGTGCGTCTCGTCCTGCTGGCGACCGTGCTGGCAGGCTGCGCGGGACCGGCGGCCACGGCCACCGGCCCCGCCTCCCCACCCCCCACCAACGCCCCGGTCGAGAGCCTGGCCTCGTTTCCGTCAGCGGAGGCCTCGCTGCCGCCGATGCCCGCCGACTTCCCGATCCACCCCGCGATGGAAGAGGTCGAGCCGGAGGCTGGCTACATTGCCGCCTGGACGCACGAAGCCCCGCCGCCCGACGTGTACTCGTTCTACGTCGAGGAGCTGCCGGCGGCCGGGTTCATGGTCGACCTCGATGGGCCGGGCGGCGCGGTGGCTGTTATCCGATTCCACACGCCGGACGGCACCCCCTACCAGCTCGACATGTACTGGGTGGACGTGAACCTGGGCAGCGTCACGCTCGGACCGCCGCATCCCTGAACCGGGGCTTCAGTCGGCGGCCAGGTCCGCCTCGCGCGCGCCGGCCGCCGAGGCGAGCCGTCGTGGATCGACCGGGAACACGGCGTCCGGCAGGCCGGCCGCGGCCCACACCAGGTCGTGCCGCAGCAGGTGCCGATCGATCAGGACCGGCAGGGGTGTGGCGTGGCCCAGGGGCGGCACGCCTCCAATGGCGTAGCCGGTGGCCTGCCGCGCCTCGTCGCCGCTGGCGCGGCGGACGTCGGCCGCTCCAAGCTCGGCCGCGAGCTTCGCGGTGTCGAGCTGGTGCGCCCCCGAGACCATGGCCAGCACCGGCGACCCGTCGACCACGAAGACGAGCGACTTCACGATCTGGGCAACCTCGCAGCCCACGGCACGGGCTGCGTCGGCAGCGGTCCGGGTCTCGGTCGGGAACCGCCGGACGCGGAGGTCGAGGCCGGCCTCGGCCGCGGCGGCAGTGACGCGGGCCACGTTGGGATGCATCGGATCGGGCGGGGCGGACATGGCCGCATCATGCCACGCGTGGTAGGCTCATCGGGACAACCCGAGAACGACAGGGGAGCGCGACAGCGCTGAGAGTGCGGCCAACCGCAGACCCTCGAACCTGATCTGGGTCATGCCAGCGAAGGAAGTCGGTTTGAACCGTGCAACGGCGCGCCCCCACCGGGTGCGCCGTTCGTCGTTCACGGGACCGATGCGGCGGAGGTTTTCGGCGTGAAGGTGGTGGTCGTGGCCGGGGGCGACGCGGATCCGCGGGACGCGGAGCTGCTGCGCGACGCCGAGCTGGTGATCGCAGCCGACGGCGGAGCCGCTTTCCTGGAGTCGATCGGGCGCCTGCCGGACCTGCTGGTCGGCGACCTTGACTCGGCCGACGCGGCGATGGTCGAGCGGCTGACGGCCGCCGGCGTGGCCGTGGAGCGGCACCCCGCTGCGAAGGACGCCACAGACGCCGAGCTGGCCATCGATCGGGCCGTGGCGGCCGGAGCGCGGCGGGTCACCGTGATCGGCGCCTTCGCCGGGACGCGGCTGGACCACGAGCTGGCCAACCTGCTGCTGCTGACCGACGCGGGGTGGGCCGGCACGCTCGAGGACCTGCGCATGGTCCGCGGCCTCACGCTGGCCCGCGCCGTGCACGGCCCGGGAGCGCTGGTCCTGGAGGCCCGCTCGGGCGACACCGTGAGCCTGCTGCCGGTCGGCGGCGACGCTCGCGGGGTGAGCACCGCCGGTCTTGAGTTCCCGCTCGCCGGTGAGACGCTCGGGCTCGGCCGCTCGCGCGGCATCTCGAACGTGGTGGCGTCGGCGCCGGCATCGGTCTCGTTGGAGGACGGCGTGCTCCTCGTCATCGAGACAGCAAAGGAGTGAGTCGAGAAATGACGACAACACAGGCGGCCGAACCACGAACCGGCTGGCGCGTGGTCGACATCGTGGTGGCGGCGGTGCTGGCCGTCGCCTTTGGCGTGGTGTTCCAGGTCTGGAACGTCCTGTGGGAGGCGACGACCTTCGTCTTCCCGCCCTTCCGCGGCGCGATCTACGGCATGTGGATGGTCCCCGCCGTGCTGGTCCCGCTGGTGGTGCGACGCCCCGGCGCCGCGCTC